>JAKSQI010000002.1 GCA_024404215.1 Oscillospiraceae bacterium | reverse complement strand
TGTCCCCCTCTGAAAGGCAGGTTGCTCACGCGTTACTCACCCGTCCGCCACTAAGCTTAACTTCCCTTGACCGAAGTCTTGTTCCACTAAGCTCCGTTCGACTTGCATGTGTTAGGCACGCCGCCAGCGTTCATCCTGAGCCAGGATCAAACTCTCAATAATGGTATTTTATCCGGCGTTTCCACCGGTCTAAAATCTTATTGATTCGCTTATCTTAGCTTCTCAAAAAAATTGTTTGCTGCTCTTTCGAACAGCTTCAAAGTCCCTTTTTTCTGGTGCGCTCTGTTCTCTTACATTGTTTAATTTACAAGGTACATTCGCTGATTGGTCAGCTTTGTTACTATATCACAAAGGATTTAGCTTGTCAAGAACTTTTTCAAATTCTTTCGAATTTCTTTTGTTCTCTCGCTGCCCGATTCAGTTTTTACCGCCGCTCACGCGACAGCTTGGATATAATACCACCGAGTCGCTGCATTGTCAACACTTTTTCGATATTTTTTCTTTTATTTTTGTATTTACTATATCTTGTGGTTTTTGGTCTTTTTTATTTTCTATTAGCTGTGCTTTTATGTTTTTTACAGTGAAAAACCGGTGCTCTCCTATTGGAAAACACCGGTTTTCTATTATCCCTTGGCTGTCAAATCTTCTATTGTAACGCTTTCGTAGCTCGGCAGCTTCTCGGTCTCTACTCGCTCCATCCAACTGTTTATGGAGCTGTTATATGCCTCATCGGCGCAGAGATAACGAAGAGTCAAGTAATCATACCCGTAATAAGAACTTGGAACTACATCATAATTGATAGGAATCCTTTCTATCAGGTGATAGCCGTAGCTGGTGACTACAATCTCACTGATTTCATATTCTTCTAAAGCCAGTGTTCCCTCATAGAATTCGGTTACCATATTCCCTTCCTGGAAGAGGTAGCCTTCCGGGCTGTTGGTTGAACCAGGATCCTCGCTGTATTCCAGCATAAGTTCGTCAAATAGTTTTGCCCTTTCGTCTGGTTCTGCTGCTTCCAGCTGTTCCTTTATTTTCTCAAGCTTGGCATGCTTTTCAGCCTTTTCTTCCTCGCTCATGTCTACGGTCTCGCCATTTTCGTTCTGAGTCTGTGTCTGCAGCAGGATGTGCTTAGCCATAAGGTAACCATCACCTTCTACCATTGCTGCACATTGCTCATCGGATAGGGCCTGCCCGTTTTCACCATACAAATTGTTGAATATCTTTTCCCCTAAGTACTGCACCTCAAGAATATACTGATAAAGCTCCTTTGTGCAGCTGTACTCCTCCAATGCGGCTAGAGCCGAAGCTTCATCGTCATACCCGGATACAAACTCCTCCCACTGATTGGCCAGATAAGTTTTGTCCTCTTCGTTTAAGGTAATATTACTGCGTTCGGCCTGCTGTATCATAGCAGCAGCATAGACAAACCAGTCCAGCGCCGCTTCCTTTACATAGTCCCCATAGGTTTTACCCTCCGCTATCTCTGCAGTCCAGTCTTCAACCTCCCCGTAGCTTTCTTTTACATAATTCATGTAGTAGCCTATAAAATAGGAGAAATCTTCTTTGGTTATCCTTCTCCCATTTACGAGTGCAATTCCGTCTTCTGCTACTTCTCCTTCCGTCTGTTCCAGCGGCTGCTTGGGATTGGAAAAAGTTTGGCTTCCGCAGGCACACAAAGCAAATACCATGTAACCAGCCAACAGCAGGGCCATAATCTTCTGTTTTTTCATTTTAGTCCTCCCTCCGGGAAATATATTTTGTTTTGTACCACAGAATGCGGAAAGTAGCAAGCTATGCTCCGCATTCTTTACAAAGGATTTACTTTTGTGCCGCCTGCCTGTAATCTCGGACAAATACGGTTGCTTCATCAATAATTCGGTTTCCTTTTGTTCGATAGGCAATTACTGGAATAGTGCCGGCCTCAATTTTAATTCGCCCCTTATAATCCGCTCTGGCATAGAGAGCGGACACCTGCTCCATGCTGAATTCTTCTAAGCGGAAGCGCAACCAGGGCCCTTTTTGCGTGATTTCTGATATACCAGTCTGGGCAGCTAAAGCTCGCAGCAGAGCAATATTTACCAGTGCAATCACCTGACTTGGCGGATCGCCATAACGGTCTATCATTTCTGCAATCATTTCATCGGCATCTTCATCCGTTTGAATCCATGCAATTCGACGGTACAAATCCATTCTTTGTTCGCCAGATGCTACATAGGTGTCAGGGATATTGGCAGATACCGTCAAATCTGCCGCACATTCCGTTTTCTTTTCCGGTTCCTCTCCCTTTTCCTCCAGAACAGCCTCTTCCAACAGCTTAAGATACATATCGTAGCCGACGCTCATCATGTGGCCAGACTGTTCAGACCCCAAAAGATTTCCCGCTCCTCTTATTTCCAGGTCACGCATGGCAATTTTAAAGCCTGAGTTGAATTCAGCAAACTCCCTTATTGCCGACAGGCGCTTCTCAGCTATTTCTGATAACGCTTTTCCCTGGCGGAAGGTAAAATAAGCATAGGCCCGCCGAGGGCTTCGGCCTACCCGTCCGCGAATTTGATGAAGCTGTGCCAATCCCAATTGATCTGCGTCCTCTATAATCAGTGTATTTACATTTGGGATATCAATTCCGGTTTCTATTATGGTCGTACACACTAGAATTTGAACTTCGCCGGCGCTCATTCGCTCCATAACCTCACGAAGTGAAGCCTCATCCATTTTACCGTGAGCCACAGCAACAGATGCGCCATCCAGCATTTGTGCAATTTTTACCGCCGTACGTTCTATGGTATCCACCCGATTGTGAAGGTAATAAATCTGACCCCCTCGGTCTAATTCCCGCCTCATGGCATCTGCCAGTACAGTCCAATCATGCTCAAGTACAAAGGTTTGCACCGGTTGTCTGTTCTTCGGCGGTTCTTCAATGGTTGACATGTCTCTAATTCCAGAAAGCGCCATGTTCAATGTTCTGGGGATTGGGGTTGCCGACAGCGTAAGTACATCAACCTGAGAGGTCATGGTTTTCAGTGTTTCCTTGTGGCTGACACCAAAACGCTGTTCCTCATCGACGATAAGCAAACCCAGTTTTTTGAAGTGGATATCTTTTTGAATTAGGCGATGTGTACCAATAACGATATCCACACCGCCCTGTTCAATTTCCCGGACTGCTTTTCTCATTTGCGCCGGTGTGCGGAAACGACTGAGCACTTCCACACGAACAGGAAAATCCGCAAAGCGCTTCATTATGGTAACATAGTGTTGCTGTGCTAACACTGTGGTTGGAACCAAGATAGCAGCCTGATACCCATCCATAATGCACTTCATGACCGCTCGCAGCGCTACTTCGGTCTTTCCGAAGCCAACATCACCGCAAAGGATACGGTCCATGGGGATGGGCTTTTCCATATCCCCTTTTATTTCCTCTATGCTGCGAAGTTGGTCTTCCGTTTCCTGATAGCCAAAGGATGCCTCAAACTCTGTCTGCCAAACCGTATCTTCACCAAAGGCGTGCCCTCGCTCCCTTTGACGGCGGGCATACAGTTCTATCAGTTCCTTGGCCATCTGCTTGGCTGCTCCCTTTGCTTTGGCCTTGGTTTTCCCCCATTCGGTTCCGCCCATTTTACTGAGTTTGACCGGGGTATCCTCACCGCCGCCGATATATTTGCTGACTACATCCAAATTGGTTGCAGGAACATAGAGGCTGTCGGTTCCTGCATAGGCAATTTTTATATAATCCTTTTCTGCACCGTCAGGACACATTTTAAATATACCAACGAAGCGACCAATTCCATGAACCTCATGTACTACTAAATCCCCGGGTGACAAATCGGAATAGCTTGCCAGTCTTTGCTTGGTAGAAGAAGCCTTTTTTGCTTTTCGCGGTGCAGAAGAACGGTGTATCATCTGTCCTTCTGTTAAAACTGCCAAACGGATGGTTGGAAATTCCATACCGGCAGATAATGCACCAACAGTTAAAACGCATTCACCATCCTTCGGCATTTTTGAAAGTGTCCGATTGACAGCCGAAGGCAGACCGTTTTCCTTTAGGAATTCCTGCAGCAATCCAGCACGACGCTCATCTGAGCACAGAATCACTGTTCGATATCCGGAAGAAAGATAGTAACGGATGTCATTACAGGCGGTTTCCAGGCTTCCGCCATAGCTGGGAAGCTGCTTTGTCTTTAGATTAACCAAAAGCCGCGGGTGCAGTGGATAAGATGAACTGAAGAAGCTATCTGAGAAAATCATTGGATTGTCTGACAAATGATCACATAGCTGTTGCCATGTTTTATAAAAATCATTTATAGATGCTTCCAGCAACCCGGTCTCAATTAATACGGCAATATCCTCTCCCATTTGCAGTTCCAGGCTCTTTGCCCGTTCTGCACACCGTGCCGGCTCACAAACAAACACCAGCCAATCCACCGGCAGATAGTCCGCTGCCGTTGTGCTTCTTTCAAACAGGAGGTCCATATATTTATCAGCGTTTGCTATGGCATGTCCGTTTTTCAGCATTTCTATATCTTCGGCTAAATTCTGCAGGAATTTAGCCGGTCTTTTCTTTTTCGCCTCCAGATGTTTTTGCAAGCCCTCCATTCTTTTAATCAATTTAGGGCCCAGACTCTCCGCTGCTGATGTGGTTTCTGTAGCTGGAAGAATAACCGCCTTTTCCGTCACCTCTGTACGTCTTTGTGTAGCCGAATCAAAAAAACTCATGGAATCTATATCTTCATCCCAAAATTCCACTCGCACCGGATTTTCATAAAGAGGACTGTAAAAATCAACAATACCGCCACGATGCGCGAATTGTCCCGGACCTTCCACCTCCTCACAACGGCGGTAACCGGACTTCACCAAGGCCTGCAGCAGTTGCTCAGGAGAGCAGTTTTGACCAATTTCAACGGAAAACAGCTGTTCCTTCATTTGTTCCGGTGGAAGGGTACGCAGCAGAAGAGCCTCTACCGTCGTAACCAGCAAAGGAGTCTCTCCGGTCTGTATTCTGTACAAGGTACATATACGAGACTGTTCTCTGGTATGTGACACACCGGACACCGGGTAAAACACCAAATCTCTGCCGATCAAGCGCTCTGCTCTTCTTCCCAAAAAGCCTTGCAGGTCTAAGGCAAAGCGTTCTGCCTCTGCCTCATCGGAACATATGACGCAGGCCCCGGAATCATTATGCTGAAGCAAGGCAGCTAAGGCGAAGGCTTTGTGCACAGGGCTGACTCCGGACAATACAGCCGGGCACAAACCGCCTTCTATTGCATCGTTCAGTTTATTGAATTCTTCCTCAAGAAAGAGTTCCTCTACTAGTTTTTCCATTCTTCAGCCCATGCTCCTTTCCTCAAGCTCTGCATCAATAACCCCGGTATACCTGATACCGGGGTTAGCATAGTTTTTTAATGTTTCACGTGAAACATTTCTATTATACTAAGGGATACTTGTTAATTTTTGCGAACCTTCTTGGATATCCATCAGGTGTTGACGATATTTTTTGTATTATCACCAGCCGACGGAAAATATCCGTTCCAGGAATACAATAATCCTTGATAGTTGGGTTTTCACCGCCAAGCAACGCTATAGCATGACCGGCTTCTGCTATTTCTTTCTCAGAGTCCAGGGCTTTCATTGCCACAAAACAACCACCCGGCTTAACAAAAGGCATGCAGAGCTCGCACAGGACGTTCAGTCTCGCAACCGCCCGCGATACAGCAAAATCGTATTGCTCCCGCATTTCCTCTTGAAAAGCAGCCTCTTCCGCTCTGGCATGCAGACAGTTTACATCAGTTACATCCATGAGGTTACACAGCTCTGACAAGAATGAAACTCGTTTTTGTTGAGCGTCCAAGAGGGTCAGCTTTAATTCCGGTCGTGCCAGTTTAACAGGCAATCCAGGAAATCCGGCTCCGCTTCCGATATCAATGACGTTCCCGGAATTCATGTTTACATGCTTTAGCAGGGATAGACAGTCCAAAAAATGCAAGGTGTAGATATCCTTTTGCCCGTATATGGCTGTCAGATTCATCACCTTGTTTTTTTCCTCCAAATAATTGCAGTACTTTCGAAAGGCCGGAGCTGCCGTTTCCGGCAGCTCCAGTCCCATTTCTGCAGCATGCTTTGTTAAAAAAGCATCCATTTACTGATTCTTGTTCTTCAGCAGATCGCGGATTTCGGTAAGCAGCTGTTCCTCAACAGAAGGCTCTGCGGGAGCTTCAGGTGCTGCCTCTTCTTCTGCCTTCTTCTTTGCCTCAGCCTTGGCACGAGCGGCATTAAAGCCCTTAACAATGACAAATACTACCAGCGCAACCAGAATGAAATCAATGATAGTTGCAACAAAAGTACCGAAGCCCAAAGTAATGGCTTCCTTTACCACTTCGCCGGCAGCGTCTACTTCAGCAGGACGAACAATGACGTTCAAAGCAGTCATATCTCTGGCACCAAAAATCCAGCTGATCAGAGGCATGAAAACGTCGTTTACCAAGCTAGTAGTGATTTTGCCGAAAGCACCGGCAATGATAACACCGATAGCCATATCTAGTACATTACCGCGCATGATAAACTCTTTGAATTCCTTTACAAGTTTCATAAATGAATCCTCCTTTTATATTTCGGGTTTACCCCGTGATTTACTTTTTGATAATCTCTAGCCCGCCCAAATACTTTCTCAGCACCTCGGGAACAACAATACTGCCGTCAGCCAGCTGATTCTGTTCAACTAAGGCGGGTAAAATTCGGCTAGTTGCCAAACCGGAGCCATTCAAGGTATGTACATACTCGGTCTGCTTGCTGCCATCCCGACGAAAACGAATGGAACCACGTCTTGCCTGATAATCTCTGGCATTGGAAACGGAAGAAACCTCTTTATAGCCATCCATAGAAGGAATTTGGATTTCAATATCGTAGGTTCTGGCCATGGATGCTGAGCAATCCGCTGCAGCCAGCTTAACCGTACGGAAATGGAATCCCAGTCCCTTAACCAAGGCTTCTGCTTTTCCAACCAGTTCTTCAAAAGCCATATCTGAATCTTCCGGTTTCGTATACTGAACCATTTCAACCTTATTAAACTGGTGACCGCGCACCATACCTCTTTCATCTGCACGGTATGATCCGGCTTCTCGACGGAAGCAAGGTGTATAGGAGATATACTTTCGGGGCAAATCTGCTTCTGTCAAAATTTCATCCCTATGCAAAGACACCAAAGCCGTTTCAGCCGTAGGCAGCATAAAGCGGCGGCGCTCATCCTCTGCGGTTTCCAACCAATATACATCATCTTTGAATTTAGGGAACTGACCGGCGGTCAAACCACACTCGTAGCCAAGCATGTGGGGAACCAAAACCAACTCATAGCCGTCTGCCAAATGGGTATCAATGAAATAGTTCAGCAGAGCCCATTCCAAACGGGCACCCATACCACGATAGAGCCAAAAACCGCTGCCAGACAGCTTAACACCACGGGTATAATCAATAAGGCCTAAATCTGTGCAAAGGTCAACATGGTTTTTAGGCTCAAAATCAAACTTGTGAGGCTCACCAAAATAACGCAAGGGCTCGTTATTTTCTTTCCCTCCCGGCTTCAAATCCGGATCTGGCAAATTGGGCAGTCCCAAAAGAAGGGTGTTATATTCTTCTTCAATTTCCTTTAGTTTGGTATCTCCCGCCTTTACAGCTTCCTTCAATTTATTCATGTGCGCCAAAACAGGAGCAACATCTTCACCGGCCTTCTTCATGGCAGGAATCTGCTTGCTTACCTTATTCTGTTCAGCCTTATCTGCCTCAACCTTGGCAATGGTTTCTCTTCTCTGACTGTCCAAAACCAAAATGCGGTCAATTTCGGCAGAGGCTTCAAATTCCTTTTTGAGAAGTCTTTGCTTAACCTCTTCCGGATTCTCACGAATTAACTTAATATCAATCATAATTGCACCTCGTTCGCTACTTCTTATCAGAATTTGCTGTCATTTTCTTTTTTTCTAGTTTTTTTATTTAATCGGCAAAGCAACTCGTAAAGCTGATTAAAGTCGTCACTGTCATAGTATTCCAGCGTGATTTTTCCTTTATTTCCTCCGCCGGTAACCTTTACCTTTCTCCCAAGGCTGTGTTCCAGGTTTCTCATTGCCTCTTTTAGATAAATGGAATCTGCTTCCTTTTTTGCTGACCGTATTGGTCTTTTCTCCAGCATGGACTTAACCAGGTCTTCTGCCTGGCGAACAGACAGTCCATCCTTAATAATCTGATTAGCTGCCTGCTCCTGCATTTCCTGTGTAGGAAGTGACACCAAGGTTCGTGCAGCGCCCGGAGTTAAGGAACCGTCCTCCAGCAAAGCTAAAAGGTTTTCCGGCAGACTAAGCAAACGGAGTGCATTTGCTATTACCGGACGTGATTTTCCAACTACTGTCGCTGTCTTTTCCTGAGTCAGCCCATACTCTTTCATCAAAGTTTGATAGCCTCTGGCCTCCTCCAATGGGTTTAAATCCTCACGCTGAAGATTCTCAACCAAAGCTAACTCCGCCGCTGTCTGTTCGTCCGCCTCAATAATGCGAACAGGCACCTTCTCCAAACCAGCCAAGCGGGATGCTCTCCAACGACGTTCACCGGCAATAATCTGGTAGTATCCATCTTCCAAAGCCCGAACTGTCAAGGGTTGAATCACGCCATGTTCGGCGATAGAATCCGCCAATTCCTGAAGCTTAACCTCATCAAATACATAACGTGGCTGGTCCGCTCGGGGCTCCAGACGAGAAAGCATCACATATTCAAAATCAGTTTGTGGATTTTCAAGGGCCTCTTCACCCAAAAGAGCACCTAATCCCAAACCCAAACCCTTTTCTGCCATTAGGATTTCCTTTCTCTTTCAATTATTTCCTCGCCGAGTTCCAAATAAGCCTTTGCTCCCCTTGAGCTTCTATCATAGACAATAACCGGTTTTCCATGGCTTGGTGCTTCCGAAATACGGACATTTCTGGGAATTATAACACGATAAACCTTCTGTTTAAAATACTTTTTGACTTCATTGGCTACCTGCGAGGCAAAATTTGTTCTTCCATCAAACATGGTAAGAAGAACCCCCTCAATATCAATAGCGGGATTCAATCTTTTTTTTACCGTGCGAATGGTTGCAATTAAATCGGTAAGACCCTCCAATGCAAAGTATTCACACTGAACGGGAATCATTACAGAATCACAGGCACACAAGGCATTTAAAGTCAGTAATTCCAAAGACGGAGGACAGTCAATATAAATATAATCATACTGTTCTTTTACAGATTTGAGGGCATTTTTTAGAATATACTCACGGTCTTCCATTCCAACCAATTCTATACCGGCACCAGCTAATGCAGCATTAGAGGTCAATATGTCCCCATATTTGGTGTGAACAATGGATGACTCAACATCTGCCTGTCCAATTAAAACCTGATAAATTCCCGTCTTTTGCTTGTTTTTTTCTACCCCCATACCAGAGGTACAGTTTCCTTGAGGATCCATATCACAAAGGAGCACCCGTTTTCCTAATTGAACTAAAGCACAGCAAAGATTGACGCAGGTTGTTGTCTTGCCTACACCGCCCTTTTGATTGGTTATGGCTATAATCTTGCCCATAGTTTTGGCTCCTTTCCTCAATATGTGAACATCCCAGTTATTATACCATAAGTTGCTGTGTTTTCAAGAAATGGAATGGGAAAACTTTAATAAATGCCAATTTTTTCAATGTTTCACGTGAAACATTGAAAAACTCATTATAAGAACTTTTTATTCTTCGAATAGTGGTTAGTTTAATAAAAGACAACAACATCTTGTGGTTCTCTTTATTTTAAAAAAAATCATGAAAAACCCTTGATTTTTCAATCATTTCGTGATATCATACTTTTCCGCACGGAAGTGTAGCTTTATAGGAGGAGGTGGCTAAGATGCCCAACATTAAGTCCGCAGAAAAGAGAGTTCTCATTGCTAAGGAACGCAATGCCAAGAACAAAATTGAAAAGACCAAGCTGAAGAACACCTTGAAAAAGTTCGGTTCTGCTGTTGAAGCCGGCGACCGTGAGGCAGCCGCAACTGCCTATAAAGTTGCTGTAAAGACGGTTGACCACGCTGCTGGTAAGGGCATTATTCACATGAATAATGCTGCTCGCAAAAAGAGCGCCCTGACCAAGAAGCTGAACGCAATGCAGTAATATTGAATAGTGAAAAGCAGAGAGAAATCTCTGCTTTTTCTTTTTTCCGGGACTATTCCCGGTTTTTTTCTTGCCCATAATCTTAATATTAAATAAAGGTATTTTCTTGCAAATACATTCGTTTTCTGCTATGATAAACTTAAGTTATTATGTGCCTACCTGTTAGAACACAGAAAGGAAGAATTGCATGACCTCTGCAGAAGAATTGTGGAATCGTGTTTTGGAAATGCTGAAAAACGATTTGACAACCACAGCCCTTGAAACCTGGTTTACAGATTGTAAGGCTTTGGATGTCAGTGATAATACTCTCATTATCAGTTGTCCTGCTGAATTTAAAAAGAATGTCATTGAAAGCCGTTTCATGCCACTTATTAAGGCTGCTTTAAGAGAAATCTTTTCCGGTGACTTTAATTTTCAGATTCTTTGCGGAGACGCTGCTGCAAAGTTTCAACCATCTGTCATGGGTGAGGATTCCAGCCTTTATGACAGCTTCACATTCAGTCGCTTTGTTGTTGGAAACTCCAATCGCATGGCTCATTCTGCTGCCATCGCAGTCTCAGAAGGACTAACAACCGAATATAACCCCCTGTTCATCTATGGAAACTCCGGTTTGGGAAAAACTCATCTTTTGCATGCCATTCGTCTTCGCGTTCGGGAGAGACACCCGGACTACAACATTGTTTACGTCAAGGGCGACGATTTTACCAACGAACTAATTTATGCCATTCAAACCGGTAAAAATTTTGAATTTCGCGAAAAGTACCGAGGGGCCGACTTGTTTTTGATGGATGATATTCAATTCATAGCCGGTAAAATTCAAACTCAAGAAGAGTTTTTTCATACCTTCAATACCCTGTTTGAATATAAACACCAAATTGTATTTACATCAGATCGTCCTCCTTCTGAAATTTCAAAGCTGGAAAGTCGTCTCCGCTCCCGTTTTGAATCCGGCCTCATTGTTGATATATCCCCTCCTGACTATGAAACTCGCATGGCTATTATTAAAAACAAGGCCACACAAATTGGCCTTGACTTTGATTCTTCCATTGCTGATCACATTGCCCAAAATATTACCGCTAACGTCCGTCAGCTTGAGGGTGCCGTTAAAAAAATTAAAGCCTATCACGAACTTATGAATGAACCCATCACTATTGCAATGGCTGAAAAAATCCTGGATAGCTTCTATCAGGATTCTTCAGAGGCTCCTACGCCTGCAATGATTATTGAAGAAACGGCAAAATACTATAATTTGACCACCGATGATCTGAAAGGAAAAAGCCATGCAAAAAACTATGTCTTGGCACGGCACATTTCTATGTTTATTATTCGTCAATTAACCAATTTATCCTTAGCAGAGATTGGCGATATTTTTGGAGGAAAGGATCATACAACGGTTCTTAATGCTATCCGAAAAATTGAAAATCAAACAAAAACGGATATGGATATGGCTAACACCGTACGTGATATTACCAGCAATATCAACTCCAAAAACTAATCCACTTTTTCTGTGGCAAACCTGTGATTTTCTGTGAAAAACTTCTGTTGTCCACCGAACATACTTCTCTTTGTTTTTTTCTTCCACAATCGCTTCACATAGGAAGATTTCTCCAAATCCTTGGATTCCCTTGTTTTTTTTGTCTTTTTCACAATTCACAGCTTCTACTGCTATCTCTTCTAATACATCTCTTTCTATTTCTATCTTAATCAGAAACGAAGCGGAGGAATCACTCATGAAATTTACCTGCGAAAAACATCTCCTATTAAATGCTGTTACTACCTCTTCCCGAGCAGCCGCTATTAAGAGTGCCGTCACTGCACTGGAGGGTCTCCTTGTGGAAGCAACACAAAATCATGTTACCATTTCCGGCTATGACCTTAAAACCGGTATTATTACCACTCTTCCTGCAGAAATAATTGAGGAAGGATGCCTGGTTTTGAATGCCCGCCTTTTGGGAGAAATAGTTAGAAGATTACCGGATGAGGTTGTAACAGTTTCTTCTGCATCCAATTTACTAACTACCATTTCGGCTGGAGCCAGTCAGTTTGACATTATGGCTACTCCTGCAGAGGATTACCCCGAGCTTCCTTCTTCTGAAAGCAGTCAAACACTGACTATTAATCAAGGACTCTTAAAGAGCATGATTAACCAAACTAATTTTGCTGTCAGCGATAACGAAGCGCGTCCTATTCATACTGGAACTCTTTTTGAAACAGAGAATGGAGTTTTGACCATGGTGGCGGTAGACGGATATCGTCTTGCTTTAAGAAGAGAAGAGGTTGAAAGCTGTCCGGTTGATGGTCTAAGCTTTGTAGTACCCGGCGGGGCTTTAAGTGAAGTTGAAAAAATAGTTTCAGATGCCAACAATACTGCCGACATTTGTTTGGGAAGTAAGCATATTACCTTCCGCTTTGGAGATACTGTTTTAATTTCCCGTCGGCTGGAAGGTGAATTTTTAAATTATAAAAAATCCGTTCCCGTTACGGGAAAGTACGATATTATTGCGGACCGAAAAGCACTGATTACAGCGCTGGATCGAGTTTCACTTATTATCAGTGACAAACTGAAGAGTCCGGTACGTTGCACCTTTACCGATGGAAGTGTATCCCTTCTTTCTACAACACCTATTGGGAGGGCTTGTGATGAGTGCTCAGTGTCCGGCAATGGAGAGGGTATGGTTATTGGCTTTAACAATCGTTATCTTATGGATGCTTTAAAGGCTGCTCCGGCTGATGAGGTCATGCTGAGACTTACCTCCGGAATTAGCCCTTGTCTGATTCTCCCCACGGATGGTGGAGATAATTTTCTTTACATGGTATTGCCGGTGAGGTTGAAAAATGAAGCTTAAGGTACGAGTAGCCAATGGACAGAAGCTGGATGTTCAAAATATTCGCGAAGAGTACATTCGTTTAGATTCCCTCCTAAAATTTGCCGTTATTGCTGAGACTGGCGGAGAAGCCAAACAGATGATTCTAGATGGAGAAGTAACGGTTAATCAAGAGATTTGTACGCAAAGAGGAAAAAAAATTCGTCCGGGAGATATTGTCCGCGTTGGAGGTCATGCGATAACCGTTCGTCAAATGGCGGAGAAGGAATATGAAAATTGAGACCCTGTCTCTAACCAACTTTAGAAACTATTCCAGTCTCAAGGTTGGTTTTGATGATGGAATCAATGTGATAACCGGAAAAAATGCTCAGGGAAAAACAAATCTGCTGGAAGCAGTCAGCTATCTTACCTCAGCCAAATCCTTTCGGGGAGCTTCCGATAAGGAATTGATTGAATTTGGAAAGACGGAAACCAGACTTGAGGCAGAAATATTCAGTGATGGAAGAAGTCAAAAGCTGGATTTGGAGTTTGGGCTGATTCGGCGAAAAAAAATAATGGTCAATGAGGTTAGACAAAAATCAGCGGCTGGACTATCCGGAAAGCTTACAGCTGTTCTTTTCTCTCCTGAAGACCTGTCAATTATTCAGTCCTCCCCTCTTTTTAGAAGAAGACTATTGGATAATTGTCTTTGTCAAATACGGCCTCGCTATGCTGAATGCTTGACAGAATATCGGCGTTTGTATGACTCTAAAACAAAGATTCTTAGGGATGGAGATAAGCGTATGCTTCCCTTGCTGGAGGAATATAATGAACGTATGTGTGAAAATGGATCCATTATCCTCCATTATCGGGCTCATCTGGTAAAAATACTCAGTGAAATTGCCGGAGAAATACACAAAGATTTTTCCGGGGAAACTGAGAAACTGACCCTTTCCTATCAAACGGTAAAAACCGTTGAAAATCCTTTAAAAAAGCCCTTGGAAATTCTACCTATTCTTAGAAAACATATGGACGCACATCGTGATGCAGAATTGGCATCTGCTCGATGTTTGTCCGGTATTCATAAGGATGATGTCTTGATTTCAATAAACGACAGAGATTCCAGAAAATTTGCATCTCAAGGTCAGGCCAGGACAGCTGCTATTTCCCTTAAACTGGCAGAGAGGGAAATAATAAAAAGAGACAGCGGTGAATACCCGATTTTATTATTAGACGATGTCCTCAGTGAATTAGATGGAGGCCGTCAGGATTATATATTAAATCGCATAGGAAACGGTCAAGTAATGATTACTTGCTGTGAAGATAAATCCATTGCGGAAAAAGCCGGAGGAAGAGTTTTGTTGGTTCATCAAGGAAGTATTCAATCTGAGGAAAACAGTTATGTATATTAATATCGGGCAAAATACAATTATTCCCTCTCATTCCGTTATTGCTGTTTTTGATTTGGACAATTCTTCCAGTTCCCACATTACCCGCAGTTTTTTAGCTTCCATGGAAAAAAAGGGATGTGTAATAAATATTGCAGAAGACTTACCGAAAAGCTTTGTCCTTTGTCGTCAAAACGGTAAGAGTATTCTTTATTTATCTCAGCTTTCTTATCAAACGCTTTTAAAACGCAGTCAAACCCCCGTGTATCCAATGCTTCGTTCAGAGGAAAGCACGAAATAAGGAGAACCTATAACTATGGCAGATATTACTGAAAAAATAACACAGGATTATGATGCTTCTCAAATTCAAGTCTTGGAGGGTTTGGAAGCCGTACGGAAACGCCCCGGTATGTATATCGGTTCCACGTCCTCATCGGGTCTTCACCATTTAGTTTATGAAATTGTGGATAACTCCATTGATGAAGCCCTTGCCGGTTATTGTAAAGATATTACCGTAAATATCAAACAAGGTGACATCATAGAGGTTACGGATAACGGGCGTGGTATTCCGGTAGATATTCAGGAACAGACAGGGAAAAGTGCCCTGGAGGTTGTATTCACTGTTCTTCATGCCGGTGGTAAGTTCGGCGGTGGAGGCTATAAGGTATCCGGCGGTCTTCACGGTGTTGGTGCCAGTGTTGTTAATGCACTGTCAGAATGGCTGAAGGTTCAGGTTCATAAAAACGGAAAGATTTATGAAATGAGTTTTTCCAGAGGCTATATTACCGAAGGAATTCACATAGTTGGAAATACCGACCGCACCGGTACAACGGTAACCTTCAAGCCGGATCCGGAAATGTTTGAAGATACTGTATATGATTACGAAATTCTCCATACCCGCATGAGAGAACAGGCGTTTTTGAATGCAGGCCTTCACATAGTAATCACCGATGAACGAGAAGGCAAGGAACAGACGGATGATATGCGGTATGAAGGCGGCATCCGTGAATTTGTTCGCTATATTAATAACAATAAGACCCCCCTCCATGAGGACGTTATTTACATGTCCGGTGAGAAGGACGATGCCATTGCAGAGTTGGCCCTTCAGTATAATGACAGCTTTAACGATATTACGGTATCCTTTGCCAATAACATTCATACTCCGGAAGGCGGTATGCATGAGGAGGGATTCCGACGCGCGTTAACTACCGTTATAAATAATTACGGAAAGCGCATGAAGATACTAAAGGATGACGATAAGGTATCCGGTGATGACTGCCGTGAAGGCTTAACCTGCATTATTTCCGTGAAACTGACAGAAGCACAGTTTGAAGGTCAAACCAAGGCCAAGCTGGGTAACAGTGAAATTCGTACCTTGGTTAACAGTGTGGTTTCAACCAAGCTGGATGAATATTTGGAAGAAAATCCTGCTGTTGGCAAAGCTATTCTGGAGAAGGCCATGATGGCAAACCGTGCCCGTGAAGCAGCCAGAAAGGCCAGAGAATCGGTTCGCCGTAAGACCGGTTTGGAATCCGGTCAGATGCCTGACAAGTTGCAGGACTGCAATGAGAGGGATCCTTCCCTATGTGAAATCTACATTGTAGAGGGTGACTCTGCAGCAGGCTCGGCAATTCAGGGCCGAGACAGCCGTTTTCAGGCAATTCTGGCCATGTGGGGCAAAATGCTGAACGTTGAAAAGGCCAGAGCAGACAAGATTTATGGAAACGACAAGCTCTATCCTTTAATCGTTGCTCTGGGTGCCGGTATTGGTGACGAGTTTAACATGGAAAAGCTCCGTTATCACAAAATTGTAATTATGGCTGATGCCGATGTTGACGGTTCTCATATCCGCACGCTGCTGCTGACTTTCTTCTTCCGTTACATGCGGCCTCTCATAGAAAACGGCTATGTGTATTCTGCAGTACCTCCTCTTTATAAGCTGACACGTGGAAAAACCCAGAGGGTTGCCTATTCTGACGAGGAAAGAGACCGGATTTCTGCAGAAATGAGGGGCGATAATCCAAACGTAAAAGTGGATATTTCCCGTTTTAAAGGTCTTGGTGAAATGGACCCCCACGAGCTATGGGAAACGACCATGGACCCGGAAAAGCGCAGCCTGCGCCGTATCACTTTGGATGATGCAGTCAGAGCTGATGGAATCTTCTCCATCCTTATGGGTGAGGAGGTTGAGCCTCGCCGTAAGTGGATTGAAGAGAATGCCCGCTATGTAGTTAACCTGGATATTTAAGGGGTGAGGATAAATGGCACATAACAGAGATTATAAACCGGAAGACATTGCCTTCCCTAATCAGGTGATTACAGAATCGGAACTGGTCAGCGAAATGCAGACCAGCTACATTGACTATGCTATGTCCGTTATTGTTGGACGTGCGCTGCCGGACGTCCGTGATGGATTAAAGCCGGTTCACCGCCGTATTCTTTATGCCATGCATGAGGATGGACTGACCAGCGATAAGGCTTTTAAAAAGTCTGCTACCTGCGTCGGTGACGTACTGGGTCGTTATCATCCCCATGGTGATGCTTCGGTATACGACGCACTGGTTCGTTTGGCCCAAGATTTTTCCCTGCGTTACATGCTGGTAGATGGCCACGGAAACTTTGGTTCCGTTGATGGTGATCCTCCGGCAGCCTATCGTTATACAGAAGCCCGTCTTTCAAAAATTTCGGAAGAAATGCTGAGGGATATCAATAAGGATACGGTTGACTGGGACCCTAACTTTGACGAATCCCGGAAAGAGCCCCGTGTCCTGCCAAGCCGATTTCCCAATCTTTTGGTTAACGGTTCCTCCGGTATTGCTGTTGGCATGGCAACGAACATTCCGCCGCATAATTTGACAGAAGTCATCAACGCCTGTGTATGTGAACTGGAAAATCCTGAGGCAACTGTAGATGAGCTGATGCATTACATCAAGGGGCCGGATTTTCCTACTCGCGGTATTATTATGGGACGCAGCGGTATCCGCAGCTGTTATGCAACGGGACGTGGAAAAATTGTTGTCCGCGCCCGTGTTGAATTTGAAGAATTTGGAAGAGACCATCGCACACGTATTATCGTAACGGAACTGCCTTATCAGGTTAATAAGCGCCAGCTGATACGAAACATTGCGGATCAGGTGAAGGATAAGCGTATTGAGGGAATCTCCGACCTTCGGGATGAAACCGACAGAAATGGCATGCGAATGGTTATTGAACTCAAGCGTGATGCCAATCCTCAGGTTGTATTAAATAAGCTTTATAAGCAGACAAGTATGCAATCCAGCTTTTCTGCCATTATGCTGGCTTTGGTTGAAAACCAAACCCAGCCCAGGGTACTGAAACTGAAGGAAATCTTGGATGAGTATCTGAAGTATCAGGAAGAGGTACTTATTCGCCGGACAAAATTTGATTTAAACAAGGCCTTGGAGCGAGCTCACCTGCTGGAAGGTCTGATGATTGCCCAGGATAACATTGATGAAGTTATTCACATTATTCGTTCCAGCTATGACGACGCACGGGAACGCTTAATGGAACGGTTTTCTTTGGATGAGGTTCAGGCACAGGCAATACTGGACATGCGTCTAAAGGCCTTGCAGGGTCTTGACCGGGAAAAGCTGGAAAACGAATATAAGGAGCTTCAGGAACGTATTGCCTACTTCCGGCAGCTGCTGGCAGACAGGGATATGCTGAGGGGTGTTTTGAAGGATGAGCTCATTGCTATCCGTGATAAGTTCGGTGATGAACGCCGTACGGAAATTCAGGATGTGGCAGATGAAATTGACATAGAAGACCTAATTGAGGAAGAGGACTGCGTCTTCACCTTAACTCAGGCAGGCTATATTAAGCGAACCCCGGCAACCGAGTATGCGGCCCAGCACCGCGGCGGCAAGGGCGTGAAGGCTATGTCAACCCGTGAAGAAGACTTTGTGGATACCCTGTTTACGGCATCCACCCACGATAGCGTACTCTTCTTTACTAATTTTGGCAGAGTATATCGCAAGAAGGGCTATAATATTCCCGAAGCCGGCCGCGCTGCCAAGGGAAGCAACATTATCAACATTCTGCCTTTGCAGAGTGGAGAGAAAATTGCTGCCATGATTCGCATGACCAGCTTGGAGGAAGATCTGCAGAACGAAAGCAGATTCCTGGTGTTTGTTACCAAAAACGGCAGCATTAAGCGTCTGGAGGTAGGAGAACTGAAAAACATTCGGACCTCTGGCATCCGTGCCCTTACCATGAAGGAAGACGATGAACTGATTGCGGTATTGGATACAGACGGAAGCAAGAATATCCTCATGGCAACCAAAAAGGGCATGGCCATTTGCTTTGACGAGCAGGATGTTCGTACTACGGGACGAACTGCCGGTGGCGTGAAGGGCATTGCTTTGCGTCCGGGTGATGAATGCATCGGTGCAGCTGTTGCAGAACCCGGAAGGACGGTACTCAGCGTTACAGAAAACGGATATGGCAAGCGTACAGCTGTTGAGGAATACTTCCGCGGCAGCGGCGAGGATAAGTCGGTTCAAAACCGTGGCGGCTTCGGTATGAAGAACTATGCAGTAACGGAAAAAACCGGATGTGTCACCTGCGTAAAAGTTGTATCGGATGATATTGATGTTATGATGATTTCTTCGGATGGAACCATTATCCGAATGGCGGTCAGTGGCATCAGTGTTTATGGCCGCTCTACCCAGGGTGTACGCCTCATGCGTCTCGGTGAGGAAAGCAAGGTTATTTCCATTGCCTTGATGCATCATGAAGAGGATTCTGATGATGAGGAGCCTGCTGAGGGCAAAGTAACCGAAGAGGCTGTTTCTTCCGCTGAAACGGAACCTCAGGCATGAAAAAAGTAATTATTTATACCGATGGGGCATGCAGTGGAAATCCGGGCCCCGGAGGGTGGGGAGCCATTCTTCGTTATGGAGAGCATACGAAGGAGCTTTCCGGGGGAGAAGCCCTAACCACCAATAACCGTATGGAACTGACAGGGGTAATTTCGGCGCTGGAGGCGCTGAATGAGCCCTGCGAGGTGGACTTATATACGGACAGTCAGTATGTGGTTAATGCCATTAACAAGGGTTGGCTTAGGTCATGGCAGGCAAAAAACTGGAAGAAAAAGGATGGACCTGTTAAAAACCCCGAATTGTGGCAACAGCTGCTGGTTCAGCTGGAGCGCCATCAGGTAAGCTTTATTTGGGTAAAGGGACATGCAGAGAACGAGTATAACAATCGCTGCGATCAGTTAGCTGTGTCCCAAAGCCGTAAATACAAGGCATAAAAAAACCCGCCCCTGGTCCCGGATGGGATGGGGGCGGGAATTTCTTATAGCAGAGGGATACAGAAAACGGAGGCAGACAGCTCATGAAGGACGTAAAAATGACTCCCATGGTCATTGCTTTAGGGGAATTGCTGATAGATTTTTCCCGGGTGAATTCGGATAAATGGGGTTATCCCACCATGCAGGGACATCCGGGAGGCGCTCCCGCAAATTATCTGGCGGCATTGGCAAAGCATGGAATAAAAACAGCCTTTTTGGGAAAGGTTGGAAACGATGACTTTGGAAAGCTGTTGAAGGAGACCCTAAAGCAGGCAGAAATTAATACAAGTGGATTGATTTTGGATGAAACCGTATTTACTACACTGGCCTTCGTGACCTTGAACCATGAAGGAGAACGTTCCTTTTCCTTTGCCCGTAAGCCCGGAGCGGATACCTGTTTGAAGCCGGAGGAAATCAATTACCGTCTTTTGGCTGACAGCGATATTTTCCATTTTGGAACCCTTAGTCTGACAGATGAGCCGTCGGCATCCGCTACTCGAGAAGCAGTCGCCTTTGCCAAAACACGGGAAACTTGGATTTCCTTTGACCCAAACCTGCGGCTGCCGCTGTGGAAGCAGGAAGAACATGCCAAAAGGGAAATGGAATGGGGCTTGCATCAGGCGGATTTTGTGAAACTAAGCGAAGAAGAAGCTCGTTTCCTGTGGAATCTGGAAGCGGAGGAAGCAGCGGAGAAGCTGATGATGGACTATCCTGCCCGTCTGGGCTTTGTAACCTGCGGAAGTGAGGGCGCTTATTACATCGGAAGCGGCGGAAAAGGCAGGGTATCCGTTCCGGAGCGAATTCACGCTGTGGATACAACGGGTGCCGGTGATATTTTCTTCGGCTCGGCCATGGCAGCATTTCTGACTTACGGAAAGAGCCCGGAAAAGCTTACCGGGGAGGAACTGAGAAAAATCACGGAGCATGCCTGCGCTATGGCAGCCCTTTCTACCACACGTGCAGGTGGCATATCCTCTGTTCCTGAGCCTGCTGAAGCGAATCAACTGTTGTCAAAACAGAGCAGGGCTAATTAACAGGGGGTGCAGGGGGCAATGGAAAGGCTCAGCAATCTTCAAATGGCCCAAAGGCTGGCAAGGGCTGCAGAGCAGATAGGAGGAAGGGCCTATTTTGTAGGTGGCTATGTCCGGGATACTCTGCTTGGGAAGGAAAACAAGGATATTGATATAGAGGTGCATGGCCTGACTCCAAACCAACTGGAAACCCTGCTGGATTCTTTGGGTGAGCGGATGACCATGGGGGTGAGCTTCGGCATTTATGGCTTGAAGGGATACGACCTGGATATTGCCATGCCGCGATTGGAACACGCCACCGGGCGGGGGCACAGGGATTTTTCCGTGTTTGTTGATCCCTTTGTTGGTGTGCAGCAGGCAGCAAAGCGACGGGATTTTACCATAAATGCTATGCTGATGGATGTGTTGGCCAATGGACTGCGCGGCCCTTTCCATGGGCAGGAGGATTTGAAGCAGGGCGTTCTGCGCCATATAGACTCAGCGAGCTTTGTTGAGGATCCCTTGCGGGTTTTACGGGCTGCCCAATTTGCGGCCAGATTTCACTTCACGGTGGCGGATATAACCGAGGCCTTGTGTGCATCCATGGAATTAAAGGAACTGTCGCGGGAACGAGTTATGGATGAATTGCAAAAGGTACTGCTGAAAGCCGAGCAGCCGTCCATTTTCTTCCGCGAACTGCAAAGAATGCAGCAGCTGGATTTCTGGTTTCCTGAATTACAGTCTTTAATAGGTGTTCCTCAAAATCCCCGCTTTCACCGGGAAGGGGATGTGTGGGAGCACACCCTTTTAGTTCTGGATGAAGCAGCCAGCCTAAGAGAAACCGTGGAGAACCCGCTGGCCTTGATGCTGGCGGCCTTGACCCATGACATGGGCAAGCCCTTATGCACAGAAGAAATAAACGGAGTCTGGCATGCCTATGGCCACGAAAGCCTGGGCTTGAAGCCGGCCGAAAGCTTCCTAAAGCGGTTGACCCGGGAACAGAAGCTGATTCGTCAGGTGCTGAACCTGACGGAGTTACATATGAAGCCAAATGCCGAGGCAGCAGCCGGGGCAGCGATTAAAACAACCAATCGTCTGTTTGATAAGGCCCTTGACCCGGGAACTTTGTTGGCCTTAGCACTGGCAGACCATCGCGGCAGCCGGATGGAGGGAGAAAAGCCGGATTATGGGGCAGTTTTACAGGAGCGATTGATAATATATCGGCAGACCATGGCCAAGCCCTGTGTTACCGGCACCGATTTGCTGGAAGCCGGTCTGAAACCGGGACCCATATTCTCGGAAGCCCTTGCCTTTTCCCACAAGCTGCGTTTGGCCGGTGTGGAAAAGGAATCGGCATTGAAACAAACTCTGGCCCGATATAAATAGCTAAAAAACCCCTTGTCATTGGCAAGAGGTTTTTATCTCAAAGCAGGTTCAGGACGTTTTCTTTGGGCATATAGCCAACGCCGACATTGGTAACCTTGCCACCCTTCATGACGACCAGCATGGGAATGCTTTCTGCGCGGAAAGCCTGAGCGAGCTCGGGTTCCTCGTCAACATTGATTTTACAGACTTTGATCTGGCCGGCCTTTTCTTCGGCAATTTCGGCAACAATGGGGGCCAGCATGCGGCAGGGGCCACACCAGCTTGCCCATAAATCAATCAATACAGGAATATCGGATTGCAGCAATTCCTTTTCGTAATTCTCTTTTGTGACAATGATCTCAGCCATTTTATTCGTTCTCCTCATAGGATTTGTAGTAGAGCATGCAGTGACAGAAGCCGGTATAATTTGGGTCGGCTATCTGGTCACGGAACTCTTTGCACATGCATTTATTCTCTTCTGTTTTGGCTAAACGGCAGGGGCAATAGCCATCCTTTTGCTTAAGCCCCTCTTTCACGGCCTCAACCACGCTTTTATCCGGATTCAGTCTTATTTTTGGCTTGCGGGTGCTCTTGGCGGCATCAAACATAGCTTTTAGATTAGTGGGGGGAGTATCCGGGGGGAGGTCACAGCCGGGAGCCAGAATAAAGCCGGTTTTTGCTGTCTGGCAGAGTTCTTTGCCCATTTGATAAATTGTCTCCGGTGTTTCAGAAAGCATAACGGCAAAGGTGCTGAGATTGCCAAATATGGCGAAATCCTTTTTGGCAGCTTCCTGTGCAAAGGTCAGGTCCACCTCGTCCATGCTGTAAATGTTTATGCCACTGCCGACCAGAGGTGCAATGCGGGGAGAACTGGCACCACAGATATGAAGCATAACCGGCATGTCCAACCCGGCAAAGACGGCAGCGATACGACGGATGCGGGGCAGAGAGAAACGCTCAAAGAATTCCTCACTAATAAGATTGACGGCAGAAACCGGGTCTGCAATGGACACACCGGTAGCTCCCATTTCCAACTGAGAGCGAAGCTGACGAATGGTCAGCTCCGTACAAAAATCAAGCAGAGCTTCCAGTGCCTCCGGGTCTTCATGCAGAGCCATCATCAAAGGCTCCATTCCCAAAAGGCCTGCTGCCGAGGTGAGGGGACCTGTTGCAAAGGCTAAAATGGGCTTTGTACCGGACAACTGACGATTCAGTTGCTCTAAGAGGGCTGCTAAAGTGATAAAGGGAGCTCTTTCCTTTGCCTGTTCATAAAGGCTATCCAGAGAAAAACGGCCAATATCGGAAGCGTCGGCAAGGGGCGGGGTTTGGCCGGCCTGGTCGACCATGACTTCACGCACAGCGGCACTGAGCAGGGGGCCCACATATACCAGGTCTGAGCCCATGGTATCATATTGCTGAAGGATGAAGGATGCCGCCTCCTCAGCAGGCATGGCATACAGCTCGTCCGGAGTCATGTTATTCTGTTTTAAAAACCAGTTGTAGCCGTCAAGAACGGCAACAGGTGTACGGGGAGTCGGTTCATACCGAATGGTTTTTTTGATTAATTCGGTTGAGGTCATGGGTATCCTCTCCTTTCTAAGGGTATCATACATCAATTTAGGGGAAATGGGTACTGCATTTTTCCATCATTCTGCTATAATATAAGGACTGTGGGAAAGAAGGTCGGTTGTGCATGCGTTTTATTGCTTTTGATGTGGAAACTCCCAACAGCAGGAATGATTCTATTTGTTCCATAGGAATCAGTGTTCTGGAAAACGGAAAAACCTTGGAAAACCGTCATTATCTGGTTGACCCTTGTGCACCATTTGATGAAATGAATATCATGATTCACGGAATCACGCCGGACATGGTGGATGGGTTGCCAACCTTTCCGGAATTATGGAGACTTTTGGGGCCTGTTTTTCAAACTGGTATACTGGTTGCCCATAATGCTGTTTTTGATTTGGGTGTTTTACGCAAGCTAATGACCCGTTATAATATTTGTTGGCCAAATGCGGAGTATATCTGTACCTATCGCATGAGTCAGAAACTGCTTCCGGAGCTTCCCGACCACAAGCTGAATACCATAAGTCGGCATATGGGGATATCTCTGCGGCATCATGATGCCGGCAGCGACAGCTATGCCTGCGGGGAGGTTTTGAATCGCTTGTTGGCAGAGGGGCATCCACTGGAGCCTCATCTTAGGGAATATGATTTTTCCCCATGCGGAGGAACTGTGAAAAAACCTTGCCGAAAGAAGGAAAAATAAAATGGGTCACCTATATTTTATTCGACATGGGCAAACCATATGGAATATTGAGGGAAAAATTGCCGGGGCAACCGATGTTCCTCTAACGGAACTGGGCCATGCGCAGGCAGAGGAAGCCGGTCGGCTTCTGCTGAAAGAAGGTATTCATGGGGATCGAATTCTTTACAGCCCCCTCCGGCGTGCTGAGGACACGGCCAGGCACATATCCCGGATAACCGGGATTCCCTGTTTTCCGGAGTCACGGCTAAAAGAGCAGAATTTTGGAAAATGGGAAGGGCAGCCTGTCCAAGGAGAGGCTTTTATCCGGGATAAGCAATGCTTTGCCTCCCGTTACGACGGAGGCGAGAGCATGCTGCAGGTTGGTCAGCGGGTATATAATCTTTTGGATGAGCTGAAGGCCTTATCCGATAAAGAGACGGTGATATTGGTAGCCCACAATGGAATCTCTCGGGTAATCAAGTCCTACTTTCAGGATATGTCCAACGAAGAGTTTGCCACCTTTGCGGTGAAAAACTGCAGTATTACTCGGTTTGATTTTTAAAAACAGCCGGACTGTTTTGCTGTACTTTTAATTAGGTACAGTAAGGCATTCCGACTGTTTTTGGTGTTGGGAAATTATCCCGGAGACAGGATTTGACCGTCAACACGGGGAAGGAACATGAGACAGCGGTCCACATTACCGCTGATTCCGGCAACAGAGCCTTGAAAGGTGTATTGCCAGAAGCTGACTGAATAATAACAGCCGGGGTAGTTATGAGGCTCTGACAGCCAAAAGTAATCTTCGGTAAAGCAGGATAAATCATAGCAATAATAGCATTGCTGCAGATTGAAGTAAATGCCTGCTTTTCGTCCGGCATCTCGGATGGTTTGGCAAAAGGCCTGTCCGAAGGCAGTCAGGCTCTGCCCCTCCCATTCGGCGGAACGTGACTCTTCACTGCGAATGGGCTCCCAGTCAAACATAACCGGCAAATCCAGCTGCTGGTTGCCTAATCGTTCCAAAACCCAGTTCGCTTCTTCCTTAGCCTCTTCCTCGGATGTGGCCTGGGAATAGAAGTAAACACCGACCTGAATGCCATGCTTCAGGGCATCGGCGAGGTTGTCAGAGTAACAGGAGTCCTCTTCAATGATACCGGTCCGGGAGCCGCGGAAGCCAATACGGATAAAAGCAAAATCAATACCATCCCCGGCAACGGATGACCAGTTAATGTTCTCCTGCCAGGTGGAAACATCAATCCCCTGCAAGGCAGTATAGGAAGAGCCATGGTAGACGATTTTTGTATCTTCTATGGAAAAATCCTCGGGGAGCAATTGGGAGGGGGCTACCCCTTCGTAAGGAGTAATGGCAACCTCATTGGCACCGTCATTGACCCATACGCGGGAGTCTGGCCTGCCATTCTCTTTCAGCAGGCTGTCATCGGTTCCGGAATGCAAACGGGTGGAAGCCATGACTAAAATCAGCAGGGCCAGGAGGACAAAGCCGATAGCCCCGAATGCAACGGCTGTAAGCAGCCGTTTGTTTGAACAGAAGGGCTGTTTCATGGGTTATTCTGGTTTGTAGTGATTGTAAACTCGTTTGTCAATGGCGGGGATAACCCCGCTGACTTCTCCCAGGGGCGTTTTTTCACAGGCTTCGGCAAAAATTTCCATGCGGCTGTCCAGTTTATCCAAAATACTCAGAAGCTCGGCCTCGGCGCAGATGGGACGCCGGCAGGCACCCCACTCCGGCTCGCCGTGATGGCTGAGGAGCAGATGCTCCAATAGAATAGCCTTCTCTTCGGGTACAGCCAGTTCACGGCAGACATCATGTACCTCCCGGGCACCAAGATAAAGATGGCCCAGTAAATCGCCGGAAACAGAGTAACCGTTAACTAAACCAAGTTCAGAGAATGTGAATTCCTCCTGCTTGGCCATGTCATGGAGAAGAGTACCGACTAAAAGAAGACTGCGGTTAATAACATAATAGTAAAGATCGGATAGAAAATCGGCAGAACGCATCATGTTGACGGTATGCATTAGCAGACCGCCCAGCTGCCAGTGATGCATGCGTTTTCCGGCGGGAATGGAGGAAAAAGCGGCCTGATGGCGCGCCAGCATGAGTTCACCTATCTTGCGATAGTCCTCATCCTCTACGGAATTCAGCATGGCCTGAACATCCTGAAGCGCGGCGTCCAAGTCCATTTGAACCGAGGGAACCAGGTCGCTGATTCGGTACTTGCCTGCATCTCGCTCATCACCCGGACGGAGCTGACGAAGAGAAACCTGGAGCCCTCCGTGATACTCGGTAACCTCACCCTGAACATACACGGCTTTTCCGCTGTCTGCGGAGGCGAGAGGACCTGTATAGTCTCTCATGTTGGCGTTGATGCTGTCTTCAGAATCGGAAAGAACTGACAGCAGCATGGTTTTTCCTTTGCTTCCCTTGAGTTGAATGTTGGTGATAACGTAATAACCGGCAAACTCGTCGCCCAAACACATGTCGTATATTCTTTTATTGTATTCCATGAAAGTACCTCTTTTCGTTTTCCCTATCA
>JAKSQI010000190.1 GCA_024404215.1 Oscillospiraceae bacterium | reverse complement strand
AGGTTTCTGTTCTTTACACCATCCTGCTGACTGCTGACAAGACCAAAATCACCATCCCCAACGGCAGCCTCATGAATGACTGTGTAGTGAATGGCTCTGCTGAGGAACTTCGCCGTGTTGACGTTCCTTTCTCTGTTGCTTACAGCGCCGATCTGGAAGAAGTTTCCGCTAAGCTCACTGAGCTGGCTGCAGCAAGTCAGTTTAGTGATGCTGACAACAAGCCTCATGTTCAGGTAATTGGTTATGAAGCCGGCTCCATTCGCTGCGCACTTCAGGTATGGTGCAATCAGGCTAACTACTGGGATGTATATTGGAGCATGATGCAGGCTATTCCCACCGTATATGGTGCTGAAAACAGTGCTGCTCCTGTATCTCATGTTGCTGTTGACTTAAACAAGTAAGCCACTGCCTCCATCCACAAAAAATTCCCTCAGGAATAAATCCTGAGGGGATTTTGCGTTTCGAGTTATTTTAAAAGCTCATTGAGGAAAGCATTGTATGCCTTTTCTGCATTGGCCCGGAAGCCATCACGCAGAACCCGTGCCTGCTCCTCATTATCCGCATACATGGAAAGGGTAATCACATCGGCAATGCCGTCGGACAAAGACATTTCAACCGAATAACCGCCCTTAAGCGCCGGCGTAATGCTGGCAAGGACACGGGTCTTTCTGGCTTCTGCAGCATTATAATCTGCAACACTGTCAGAGGTTTTGCGGCGAATGGTAAAGGGAACAGAGCTCTCAGTAATCTTTCCGTTAGTTAATCCCTTTTCGGTAATGCTATAGCAGCCGTTCTCTATGAGGATGTGACCGGAAGATACCAGTTCATCCAAACATTCGGCAAAATCAAAATAGCTGATCCCATCATCACAAAGGGTCAAGTCAGCTAAGGTATCAAAATCTGTGGGAGTATTGCAGCGAGCCAAAATATATAATATTAATATTTTAATATCAATTTTTTCACGAATAAAACCAAACCTTGTTTCCATAAAGCACCTCACTGGAAAGGCTATATCTATTGTAATTATACAATGAAAGCTAGTTTATCTCAAGCCTAACTTCGCCTTCATTGACAGCAGAAAAGCAAGATAGTACAATAATTAAAACCAAACTATAACTGAGGAAGCACCATGAAAGAAAAAATCGTATACTACTGCACCGAGTGCGGAAATGAAACGCCGAAATGGGAGGGCCGATGCCGAGTTTGCGGTGCCTGGAATACCATAACTGAACAGCCGTTGAAAAAAACTGCTTCGACCGCTTCAAGCATCCGAAATCCTGGGCCGGTCAAACGCCCGCAGCGACTGAAAGAGCTCAGTAGGGAAGAGGATATCCGCTTTACAACCGGCATGAGTGAGCTGGACCGGGTTCTTGGTGGCGGAGCTGTCCGGGGTTCTTTGGTTTTATTCGGCGGAGCTCCCGGCATTGGTAAATCCACCTTGCTGCTGCAGATTTGCCAAAGCCTCTGTCAGTCCGATACTGTGTTATATGTTACCGGAGAAGAATCCGAAAAACAAATCAGCATGCGTGCGAATCGCTTAGGAGTGTCCGATGATAATCTTTTTGTTCTGGCAGAAACCGCTCTGGATGATATTCTGTCAGCGGCAGAAAGCCTGA
>JAKSQI010000019.1 GCA_024404215.1 Oscillospiraceae bacterium | reverse complement strand
CCCTCCGTCCATGCGGACATGTCTGTTCAGCAGTCTGCCTACGATGCAGCCTGCCATGAGCTGCTGGAGCTTCGGAAAAAGATGTAATACCGCCTTTTGCTGAAAATCCGGAAACCGTGTTTTTTGCGGTTTCCGGATTTTTGCTTTTCGTGGCTCATTGTGTGATTGCCCTATTTCTAACCCTTCTGTTGTGTCATAAGGTCCCGGGCCAGGTGCTTTAGACGGGGCATATCCCCTGCTGCCTTCCAAATGCGTCCGGCTATCTTATCCTTGGCTGACACTTCTCCGGCAAGGCCTTCGTCGCAATCATCCAGAAAAGCCTTTACTTCATCCAAATAGGTAATAAGTTCCTGCAGCAACTGTTTATCCATATAATCTCCTCAATCCAAGCGAACATTGTGGGCATAAAAGTCAGCCCAGATATCTGTGGAAGCATCAATATCCCTTTTTAGCTGTCCAAAAATACGGCTGTAGGACTGCAGTGCCTCCGTCAGTTCCCCGCCATCTGCCCCCAGCTGGTCTGCATAATTGGCAAAGCGTCGGCCGATTTCATCCAGTTTATTGGCTCTGGCATAGCAATCGTCGCAGTCAACCATAATAATGGCCATGTTAATTCCTCCTCAAAGCACATAGTATTGTGTTGCTTTCCATTATAGCACCGACCATGCAGCTCTGCCAAGGGGCACCTACCACCGTAAGAATTCCATGACTGTTTACAAAATCCTTGCCATTTTGTCATTGACGCCATATGGCGGGTAGAGTAGAATAAAAACTGAGGGGAGGGCTGAGCATGCGGCGCTATCAAGGAGATAAAAAGTATTTATACTGGGGTATTACGGCTTTCTGTGTCGTTGCGGCATCCATTTTGTTTTTCATGCTGCTCCAGCATTTGCCGGGTATTCGGCGTTTTTTGCGCAACATAGCCCAAATACTTAGTCCCTTTATTTTGGGCCTCATTATTGCCTATTTCCTTCTCCCCCTAAAAAAGCGACTGAACACCCATGTCTTCAAGCCCTTCACCGCATGGCTATACAAAAAAAGCAAACGGCACACCGGCAAAAGGCTGGCCTCATGGCTCTCTGTTTTTGTTTGCATGCTTGCCCTTCTGGCCGTGTTAACAGCTTTGTTTTATCTAATCATTCCTCAGCTTTACAGCAGCATCAAAACAATAGTAGATAACAGCAACACCTACATCGCTACAACCGATGCCTGGCTTCGTCGCATTTTGGATGACTATCCCACCATTGAAGCAGTGGTTCTTCCTAAACTCAGCACTTTGAGCAAAAAGCTTATCGACTGGGCTCAGAACACCCTTCTTCCCAATGTAGCCTCCAGTGTGACCACTGGCGTTATCAGCGTCTTCCGGGCAACCTACAATGTGGTTGTCGGCATTATTGTGTCGGTTTACATTCTGCTTGGCCATGAGAATATGGGAGCCGGTTTGAAGAAGCTTCTCTATTCTCTCTTCCGCATTGAAACGGTCCAGAAGCTGGTAGCAAATCTTGACTTCACCAATAAAACCTTTATGAGCTTTTTCGGTGGTAAAATCATTGACTCCGCCATTATCGCCCTTCTCTGTTACATAGGGACCTCTATCCTACGAATTCCCTATGCTCTGCTGGTCAGCGCCATTGTCGGCGTGACCAATATCATTCCCTTCTTTGGACCTTTTATCGGGGCCATTCCCTGTGCTTTTATCATTCTGATCATTGCCCCCATGAAGTGTCTGATTTTTATCCTCTTTGTAGTGATTCTGCAGCAGCTTGATGGCAACATCATCGGACCCAGAATTCTTGGTAACTCTGTTGGCATCAACGGCTTTTGGGTTATGTTTTCCATCATTCTCGGTGCCGGCCTTTTCGGCTTCTGGGGTATGCTCCTGGGCGTCCCCATCTTTGTGGTCGTGTATACGATTATCAGTCGTGCCGTAAACAGACGGCTGAAGTTGGTTGGTCTTACGGATGATACGGATGCGTACCGCAGTTTGCACCATATTGACCCGGAAACCAAGGAATTTGTCAAAAAGCAGAAGCAAAAAAAGCCCAAAATGCCCGCTGCAGCCGCACCGACAGAAGGCAACGAAAACGATTCTCCTCCATCCCCATAAACAGTTTGAGCGCTCCCAACCGGGAGCGCCCTTTTTTACATCATCCACAGAAAGCATGGATTACCTTTCGGCTTTGTGCATATCTGGCTACAGTCATCCGTTAAAAAGCCCGCCTTCTTGTCTCACAACAAAAGGCGGGCTTTACTGGTGCCGGTGACCGGACTCGAACCGGTACGCTGTCGCCAGCGGTGGATTTTGAGTCCACTACGTCTACCAATTCCATCACACCGGCAGGAACAGGACTTATTATACAACAGCCCTGTAAAAAAAGCAAGTCTTATTTCTCGCTGCGCAAAATATCCTCCACCTGCTGCAGCTGCTCAACCGTATTAACACCGATAATCTGGCTGCCCAGTTCTCGCTTGCACAGAGCGATACGCTCACCGGCCGCCTGCAATACGGTAGGAACATCCGTCAGATAGTACTCCCCCTGAGCATTGTTGTTTTGAATGCTCTTTAAAGCCTTAAAAAGCTTCTTGCTGTCAAAGACATAAACACCGGTATTCAATTCCGTAATGGCCTTTTGTTCCGGTGTGCAGTCCTTTTCCTCAACAACGCGGTCAAAATCCCCCTCCGGAGTGCGAACAATACGGCCATAAGGCAAATTAAGGTCGGAGGTTCCGGTCAGAATGACGCAGGCACAGTCCGTCTCTTCATAAGTATTTGCCATGGCTTGATAAGTGTCACGGGTAATCAAAGGCATGTCACCGCAGCAGACCAAAACAGGGCCATCAAAGTCCGCCAATTCTTCTTCCGCTGCCATGACAGCATGACCGGTTCCCAGCTGTTCCTTCTGTTCTGCAAAGCGACAGTCAGGAAAGCCTTCCATAACTGCTTCCTTTTTATAGCCAACCACTACAACCGTGTTTTTTCTGTCAATGAAATCCAAGCCCTGCAGAACATAGTGAAGAAGGGGCTTTCCGTCAGCGATACGCATAACCTTGGGCAGGTCACAGCCCTCGGTCTGCAAACGGGTACCCTTGCCGGCCGCCAATACAATGGCACTCATAGTTTCTGTCATATGTTTTTCTTCCTTCCTGACGGCTATATAGCAATGCCAATCCTCTTGTTTTCTGTGTCCGATAACAGCAAGGCCGGCCTGGTGAAGAGCCTTCTCCACCTCATACTGGCGGCCTTCCATGATTCCGCTGCAGACAAAGCGCCCGCCTTCTCCTAGATAATCCGGAACGCGGGGTGCCAAGGCAATAATAACATCCGCTACAATGTTGGCCAGAACCAAATCGTAGGAACCAGCCAAGCGTTGCTGAACCTGCTTGTCGCTGAGAATATCTCCGGCTATGACGGTAAGCCTGTCCTCGTAAACACCATTCAAAGCCGCATTTTCCAGAACAACCTTAGGGGCCTTATCATCAATATCAACGCCAACAGCCCGATCCGCCCCCAGTAAGAGGGAGGCAATGCCCAAAATGCCGCTGCCGCAGCCTAAATCCAGCACCTGCCTCGGCTGCAGGTTCTCCAGTTCTTCCAGGCACATCCGGGTGGTGGGGTGAGACCCGGTACCAAAAATCAGCCCCGGATCCATTCGCAGGGGAATGCGGCCACTATCCGGCACCTCAAGCCATTCAGGAACAATGACCAGCCTTTCGCCGGTTTCAATGGGATGGTAATACTGCTTCCAGTTGTTTTCCCAATCCTCATCCTTAACTACAGCTGCCGAATAGCTGCCGGGAACCTCTTGCTGAATTCGCTTCAGTTCCTCATAGCCCGCCGGGCTGTCTTCCAAATAAAACTGAACTGTGCAGATTCCTTTCACCTTATCAAAAACCTCGTCGTCTACATAGTCCCAGTATTTTTTATTTTTCTCCAAAAAATCGGTTACCGAGGCCTCATCGTTGATAACCAGGCCGGAAACCCCAGCCGTCTCCAGTTGCTCACACAGCTCATCCAGCTTTTCCGGCACGGATGCCGCTGTAACCTCTAACCAGTTCATAGTATTCTCTCCGTCTCCCTGTATTTCTGCTGCCTTCAGTATAAGACAGCTAAGCCCTTACTCACGGATGGCTTCAATCTCGCCGGCACACTTATATACGCAATGCGCCGGAATCGTTCCGCGTACACTGCTTAAGGGATATACTCGGCTGCACCGGCCAATGACCGTTCCGGGATTGAGGACGCTGCCGCAGCCAATTTCTACATTATCTCCAAGAATGGCACCAACCTTCTTGCGCCCAGTCTCCATTCTTTCCTCATTTTCTCGAATCACTACCAGCTTTTTGTCACTTTTTACATTGCTGGTTATGCTGCCGGCTCCCATATGCGCCTTATAGCCCAGAACGCTGTCTCCAACATAGTTATAATGGGGCACCTGAACCGAGTCAAAAAGAATAACATTCTTTAGTTCTGTAGAATTACCGACCACGGCATTCTTTCCAATGATAGCAGAGCCGCGAACAAAGGCACAATGGCGCACCTCAGCCCCATGGTCAACAATACAAGGTCCGGCAAGCCAAGCGGTGGGATATACAAGAGCATCCCGGGCAACCCAGACATTTTCTCCCCGGAGCTCGTATTCCTCCTCCGGAAGGCGCTTTCCCAGTTCAAGGATGAAATCCTTAATATCAGGAAGAACCTCCCAGGCATACTCCTTGCCATCAAACAGTTCCCGTGCCAATGTATGGGTCAGGTCCAGTAAATCCGTAATCTTAAGCATCTTCTTTACTCCACCAGCAGGCCATTGTTTTGAATGGCAGACAGAATCAAATTGGCACAGCTTTCACATAGCTCTTCGGTTTCACCCTGAACCGTAATCCGAATCAATGGCTCGGTACCGCTCTTTCGCAAAAGCAGATGAGCCTTTCCTTCCACCTCTTCCGCAGCCGCCTGAACAGCAGGGTGGGAGAGGACAGCATCCTTATCCTTCACCCGGGCATTTTTGGTTACCTGGGGATAAATGGTTAGGTCTGCGCAAAGCTCACCCAAGCTTTTCTTGCTGCCCATCATGGCCTCCATGATTTTTATGGCAGTCAGCATACCGTCGCCGGTGGTAGCCAGCTTGCCGAAAATAACATGGCCGGACTGCTCACCACCCAACAGATAACCGTTGGTGCGCATGTTCTCATACACATACTTATCGCCTACAGCTGTCTGTTCGTACCCAATGCCAAGGACATCCAAGGCTTTAAAAAGGCCAACATTGGACATGACCGTGGCTACGATTTTGCTTTTGCCCAGCAAGCCGGTTTCCTGCATGTAGCGACCGCAGACATAAAGAATCTTGTCGCCGTCTACAACCTCACCATTTTCATCCACGGCAATACAACGGTCGGCATCTCCGTCAAAGGCAAAGCCTACATCCAGCTTGTTCTCTTTTACCAGCTTAACCATCTGCTCAATGTGGGTGCTTCCGGCATCCCGGTTGATATTCAAACCATCGGGCTTGTTATTAATCACATAGGTGTCAGCGCCCAGCGCATCAAATACACTTTTGGCAATCATCCAGGTGCTGCCGTTGGCACAGTCCAAACCAACCTTAACATCCCGGTAAGAATGACTGGCCAAAGTAATCAAATATCCAATGTAACGATTGCGACCGGAAGCATAATCAATAACCCGGCCCACGTTTTCGCCTACAGCATAGGGCAGTTCACCGTAGGCACCATCCAAATATTTTTCAACCTCATCAATAACACTCTGCTCCATCTTCTCACCGTTGGAGTTAATCAGCTTGATACCGTTATCCATGTAGGGATTATGACTGGCTGAAATCATGATGCCGCAATCAAAATCATCCACACGTGCAATGTAAGCCACGCTGGGTGTGGTAGTAACATGCATCAGGCACACATCAGCACCGGAAGCCGTCAAGCCTGCCTGGAGGGCACCCTCAAACATATAACCGGAACGCCGGGTGTCCTTTCCGATAACAACCTGAGCACGGTGCTCTTTTCCGTAGTACCAGCCTAGAAAGCGACCGATTTTAAAGGCATGCTCCACGGTGAGGCCCTCGTTGGCCGTTCCGCGGAATCCATCTGTACCAAAATACTTAGACATAAACACTCTCTCCTTAATAGCGGCTCATACGTTGAGCGCGAGACCGCATTTTAATGCCGGAAACAATTCCGATAGCAATGAAATTCGTTAATATGGAAGAACCACCATAGCTGAAAAAGGGCAGGGTTAAGCCAACAACCGGAGTCAGCTTCAGACACATGCCGATGTTCTCAACCGTTTGAGCAATGAACATGGCACCAATTCCGCTGCACACCAGCATACCCAGGGGATAGTTGCAATGAGAAGCAACCCAGAAGCAGCGAACAATTAAAGCCAGCAGCAGAAGGATGATAACGGCACAGCCAATAAAGCCCAGTTCCTCACCGGCCACGGAAAAAATAAAGTCGGTATGCTGACCAGGCATGCTCCCGCTTTGGGTCATCTTCCCTTGCCCAAGCCCTTGCCCGGTAAGGCCACCGCCGGAAATGGCAGAAACACTCTGATTAGCATGCCATGTAATACCCAACCCGGTGGGATCAACGGACGGATCATAGGGGGCCAGAATACGAGCCTTTTGGTTATCGTTCAAAAAATACTTCCACAGGAAGGGCCCGGCCGCTGCCAATGCCCCAAAGCCAGCCAAAAACCACCATAAGCTCAAACCGCCTACAAAGAGCATAACAGCAAAAATGAAGAAATAGACCAAAGCGGAACCCAGGTCAGCCGAAATGACAACAATCAGTCCAAACAAACCGCCAAAAACCAAAACCATGGCTAAAACCGACAGAGGCTTGGATATGCTGCCCCGACGGTCATGAAGAGTAATCATCAAACGAGCCAGAATAATGATGAATAGGAACTTGACAACCTCGGCGGGCTGAATGCCGATAGGCCCAAACCGAATCCATGCCTTGTTGCCGGAGTCACCGGCTACACCGAAAGGAATCAGCAGGCAAATGAACAACAGACTTATCAGATAAAGGACCTTTGAACGGTCAGCCAGGATATCTACGTCCACAACAGAGAAAAGAACAAACATGCCTATCCCCAAAACAGTGGCCACAATTTGAATAATCAGCTGAGAACCGCCACCGGTAACCGAATGAATCAGCAACATGCCGTATATGGTACAGGCAAGACTGATGAAAAGCAGAATCATGTCGGAAGTTTTAATATATACTTTTACCGCGCGCCAGAATTTATTCACGGCATACTACCTCCAGTTTAATTGTCTTATTATAGCATTGGGCCTATGGACTGTAAACAAAAAACTTGTTTGAATGAGAGGCTATTGGCTTTCTATTTTTATCAATTCGTGGTATACTGCAAAAAATGAAGGGAGGTGCCCTATGACTTCTGAATCACACAGCGAAGCGGAAACCCGTCAAATTGGCTTTGAGCTGGGTCACCGCTGTCGCCCCGGTACAGTCATTGCCATGCACGGAGGCTTAGGATCCGGGAAAACCGCCTTTGTAGGTGGTCTTGCAGAAGCTCTCGGCTGCCGCGGTAGGGTTAGCAGCCCTACCTTCACCATTGTCAACGAGTATCCCGGCCCCCTTCCCCTGTTTCACTTTGATATGTATCGTCTTTCCGGCTCCGATGAGCTGTTTGAAATCGGCTGGGAGGATTACCTGGCCCGTGGTGGCGTCTGCGCTGTTGAGTGGAGTGAGCGGACAGAGGACGCCTTCCCCCCTGAGACGATTCAGGTTTATTTTGACAAAACCGGCGAGACTTCCCGCCGTATTACCATTCTTTTTCCGGAGGATATGCAAACATGAAGATTCTGGCCTTAGAGTCCTCCGCAAAAGCCGCTTCAGTTGCGCTTTGCGAAAACGGCGTTTTAGTGTCACAGGCTTATCAGGCAAGCGGCCTGACTCACAGCCGCACCCTTCTCCCCATGGCAGAAGCACTGCTTCGTAATTTGGACCTCACGTTGGCTGATTTGGATGGCATTGCCGTTGCCAAAGGTCCCGGCTCCTTTACCGGAATTCGTATCGGCATTGCCGCTGCTAAAGGGCTTGCCTGGGGGGCCGGCAAGCCTCTGTGCGGTGTTTCTACCCTTGAGGCTATGGCTCATTTAGGCTGGGACGACCGTACCATCATCTGTCCGGTAATGGATGCCCGCCGCAGTCAGGTTTACAACGCTCTGTTTGAACGTCAGGGTGACAGCCTGTGCCGTTTAAAGGAAGACCGGGCCATTTCTCTTGCCGAGCTTATGGAGGATGCCCGTCAGCTGGATAAGCCCTTCTACTTTGTTGGCGACGGTGCTCTTCTTTGCATGGAAGCCTTTACCAAGGCCGGCCTGCCCTGCCGTCTTGCCCCTGAGCCTATTCGCCTTCAGAACGCCTGGGGCGTTGCCAATGCCGCTCTGTCCGGCATTTTTGATGATCCGGGTGCATTGGAACCCAATTATCTCCGCCTGTCACAAGCAGAACGGGAGCGCTTGGCCCGTCTTTCCAATAGCAATAATTCTAATATATAAATACCTGTTTTCATAGGAGGAAGCATCATGTCCACCGTAACTGTTTTTGACCATCCCCTGATTCAGCACAAGCTCTCTATCATCCGCAACAAGGATACCGGCGTTAAGGAATTCCGCGAACTGGTTTCTGAGGTTGCCAGCCTCATGTGCTATGAGGTAACCCGCAATTTGGAAACAGAAGCCATTGAGATTGAAACTCCTGTTGGTCCGGCTACCGTCCGCCAGTTAGCCGGAAAGAAACTGGCCATTGTTCCCATTCTCCGCGCCGGCTTGGGCATGGTAGATGGTATTCTTCAGCTCATCCCCTCCGCTAAAGTAGGACATATTGGGCTCTTCCGCGACCCGGAAACCCTGGAGCCCGTGAAGTATTACTGCAAAATGCCCAATGACATTGCCAATCGCGATGTTATTGTCATTGATCCCATGCTGGCTACCGGCGGCAGCGCCAGTGCCGCTATCACCTTCATTAAAGAATATGGCTGCAAGTCCATCAAGCTAATGAACCTTATCGGTGCTCCGGAAGGAATTGCCCGCATTCAGGCAGACCACCCGGATGTAGACATTTATATTGCTGCTATTGATGCGAGGCTGAATGACCACGGCTACATTGTTCCCGGTCTCGGCGATGCCGGTGACCGCATTTTCGGCACAAAATAAGTATGACTTCACCTTCTCCAACCTTGGAGAAGGTGTATCTCTTTCCTTTGCCTTAAAATCTTTTTTTCTTTTTTGCTCAGAGACTGGCACAAAGCAAGCAAAAAGAAGTATAATGTCAAATAAGCATTCGTCAGGACAGGCGTATTCCTGTTTTGATTTCACAGAGAGAAAGGAGAAGTGTTAATGAAGCCACGCCAGATACGCGGCGTTCATGTTCCGCACCGAAAAAACACAGCCGGTTCCCATGCGGTACGAATGAAGGACGTAAAAAGTGTCACCATTCCTCTATCCATGCATATCGGCGCCCCTGATACACCTTCGGTTAAGGTTGGTGACGAAGTAAAGGTTGGCCAAAAGATTGCAGAGGGCGGCTACATGTCCAGCCCTATTTATGCCTCTATTTCCGGTAAAGTCAAAAAAATTGACACCGAGCTTATGAGCAACGGCTACTATATCCAGAATGTCACCATTGAATCCGACGGTCAGATGACCCCCTACGAAGGGGCTGTTCCTCCGGTCATTGAGAGCTATGCCGATTTTATCGCCGCCGTTCGCGACAGTGGTGTAGTCGGTTTGGGCGGTGCCGGCTTTCCTACAGCTGTAAAGCTGAATGTAAAGGACCTGAGCCAGATTGAAGAGTTTGTCATCAACGGCGCAGAATGCGAACCCTATATTACCAGTGACACCATCACCATGACCTATCGGGCCGGCCAGGTGGAGAGAGGACTTGAACTGCTGAAAAAGCACATGCAGGCCAAGAAGATTATCATTGCCATTGAAGACAACAAGCCCGATGCCATTGAAACCATGAAGCGCATTACCGCCAATGACCCTGTGTGCTCTGTCTGTGTTCTGAAATCCAGTTACCCTCAGGGTGCTGAAAAGGTGCTCATTTACAATACCACCGGTAAAATCGTTCCTGAGGGCAAGCTCCCCTTGGATGTTGGCGTTGTGGTTATGAATGTAACCTCTCTGGCCACACTGGCGGAGTACGTGGAAACCGGCATGCCTCTGGTAGCCAAATGTGTTACCGTAGACGGCTCAGCCGTTGCTCAGCCCAAGAATGTGGTGGCACCCATTGGCACCTCTCTGCTGGATGTTTTTGAATTTGCCGGTGGTTTCAAATGTGCACCTGCCAAGGTTCTCTATGGCGGCCCCATGATGGGAATCGCTGTACCCAATCTTCGTCAGCCTATCTTGAAGAGTACCAACGCTATCTTAGCCTTTGACCACGTCGACGGTGAAAAGCCGGCAGAAGGCCCCTGTATCCGTTGTGGTCGCTGTGTGAACCACTGCCCCATGGGACTGAATCCTCCCATGATTTCAAAGGCCATGCGCAGCAAGGATAACGAAGCTCTTGCTGAACTGAAAGTAAACCTTTGCATGGAGTGCGGTGCCTGCGTTTTCGTCTGTCCCGCTAAACGTAACATGATTCAGCGGCACAAGCTGGCTAAGTCTGACCTCCGTGCCTGGCAGCAGAAGCAGGCGGAACAGAAGAAGCGTGAGGAAGAAGCAAAAGCCAAGGAAGAAGGTGGCAAGAATGGGTGAGAAGCTGATATTAACCGTATCCCCCCACTTTACGGGGAAGCGTACTACACAGAACATTATGCTGGATGTTATTCTGGCACTTGCTCCTGCGGTTATCGTATCCGTCATTCTTTTCGGTCTGCGAGCCATTGCCGTTTATGCCTCAACGGTCATTTCTGCGGTTGTTTTTGAATATGCCTTTGACCGCATTACGAAGAAAGAGAATACCATAAAGGATTTATCCGCCATTATCACCGGCCTTTTGCTGGCCATGAATCTGCCGGTTACCATTCCCCTTTGGCAGGCTGTTGTGGGTACCTTCTTCGCCATCGTCATTGTCAAGTGTCTTTTTGGCGGTCTGGGCAAGAACTTTGCCAACCCCGCCATTGTAGGCCGCATTGTGATGCTGCTGGCTTTCACCTCCGCCATGAGCGCGGCTCCGTCCTTTCTTGGTTCAGTTGATGCCGTCTCCTCCGCCACCCCTTTGGCTGTCATTAACAGCGGAGACATCCGCAGTCTTTCTCTCATGAAGCTTTTCCTGGGCCAGTGCTCCGGTGCCCTGGGTGAAACCTGCGCAGCAGCCCTGCTATTAGGCGGACTTTATCTGATAATTCGCGATGTCATCTCTTGGCACACCCCGGTTACCTTCATCGCAACGGTCTACCTGGGCAGTCTGATTGTTACCGGCAGCCCTTATGAAGCCTTGCTTTGCATTCTCTCCGGCGGTCTCTTCCTGGGCGCCATCTTCATGGCAACCGACTATGTAACTACTCCCACCACCAAGTGGGGCCAGGTGGTCTTCGGCATAGGCTGTGGTCTTCTGACCTTCATAATTCGTTTCTGGGGCAGTTACCCCGAGGGTGTATCCTTCTCCATTCTGCTCATGAACATTCTTACTCCCTTCATTGACAAATGGACCCGTAAAAAACCGTTTGGAGGGATTGCCGCATGAAAAAAGAATACATCAAGTGTGTTGCGGTACTGACCGTCATCTGTTTGGTGGTAGCGGTTCTGCTGGCTGTAACGAACAGCTTTACCGCTCCCGTTATTGCTGAAAACAAGGCAAAAACCATTCAAGCCTCCCTGCAGCAGGTCATTCCCGGCGGCAGCTTTGAAGAACTGGCTCTGCCCGCTGATGCCCCGGAAACCGTTACCGCCCTCTATCGTGAAACCTCCGGCAAGGGCTATGTAGCCGTACTGGCTGCCACCAGCCAGTATTCAAACGGTGATATGGGCATTACCGCTGCCATCGGCACAGATGGAAGTATTGCTGCTGTTTCCATTACCGGCTACTATGAATCCAAGGACTTTGGCCGGGATACCTACCCCCAGACCTTTATTGGCGCAACGGCTGACACCGTTATGGACGTAGACGTTTTCTCCGGTGCCACCTACTCCTCCAACGCCTTTAAAGAAGCCATGGCTGATGCCTTGGCAACCTATTCCATGGTAAAGGAGGCCTCCGCAGGATGAAAAAATCTAATATAGTTCTAAAGGGCCTTTTGAAAGAGAACCCTGTATTTGTTCTCCTTCTTGGTACCTGCCCCACGCTGGCAACCTCTACCAGTGTTATTTCCGCCCTGGCCATGGGTTTGGCTGCCACAGCTGTTTTGATTTGCTCCAACATCGTCATTTCCGCCCTGCGGAATGTCATTCCCGATAAGGTCCGCATTCCCTGCTATATCGTAGTAATTGCAGGCTTTGTTACCATCGTTCAGCTTTTGATGCAGGCTTATCTCCCCTCGCTGTACGAGATGCTGGGTGTTTATCTGGCTCTGATTGTTGTAAACTGCATCATCCTTGGCCGCGCTGAGGGCTATGCTAACAGCCACAAGGTCGGCGAAGCTGCTTTGGATGGTTTGGGAATGGGAATTGGCTTCCTGCTGGCCTTGCTCTGCATGGCCATTATCCGCGAGGTACTGGGCAACGGAAGCTTTGCCGGCATGGCCATCCCCTTCCTCAAGGATCATTGCATTCCCATTTTGGTGCAGTCGCCCGGCGGTTTCCTGGTATTCGGTATCATGATTGCTCTGGTCAGTGCCCTTACCAATGGCAAGGCTCCCATCAAAAAGAGCTTTGACTGCGAAGGCTGCCCCTCTGCCAAAGCCTGCGGCAAGCTTACCTGCAGCGGCTGTGCAAATGAAGAAAAGGAGGCTGCTGTTAATGACTAAGCTGCTCGCCATTCTGTTTGCCTCAGTTCTGGTAAACAACTATACACTGGTTAAGTTTCTTGGCATTTGCCCCTTCCTGGGTGTATCCAAGAAGGTAGATCAGGCCACCGGCATGGGCATTGCGGTTATCTTTGTCATGCTGGTTGCCACTGCTGCCACCTGGCCCATTCAAACCTTCCTGCTGGATCGTTTCAATCTGGGCTATCTGCAAACCATCGTTTTCATTTTGGTTATTGCCGCCCTGGTTCAGTTCGTCGAAATCGTTCTGAAAAAATATCTGCCTGCCCTGCACAAATCCCTTGGTATTTACCTTCCCCTGATTACCACCAATTGTGCTGTTTTGGGCGTTACCATTAACAACATGACCGATGGCTATAACTTTCTGACCAGCATGGTCAGTTCTTTGGGCTGTGGCTTAGGCTTTCTTTTGGCCATGGTTCTCTTCGCCGGCGTTCGCAGCCGCGTAGAGGAAGCCATTCCCCCCAAGCCCTTCAGCGGCATTCCCATTACCTTAATCTCCGCCTCTATCGTATCTCTGGCCTTCTATGGCTTTGCGGGTATCGTTACCAACATTTTCGGTTAAGGAGGGCACCGCAATGAGTATTCTTACTGCTACAATTTTAGTTGGTGTCATTGGTCTGGTTTGTGCGCTGATATTGGTCATTGCCAGTCACTACATGGCTGTAAAGGTGAACGAAACCGAACTGGCCATCCGAGCCTGTCTGCCCGGTGCAAACTGTGGTGCCTGCGGCTATTCCGGCTGTGACGGATATGCTGCCGCTTTGGCTGCTGATTCCACCATTGCCGCAAATCTTTGCCGCCCAGGCGGTGCAGAAGCCGCCGAAAAGATTGCGGCTGCTCTGGGTGTAACAGCTTCTGTTGCCGATCCCGTCTCTGCTTATGTACGCTGCAGCGGTGACTGCAACGCCCGCGGTCAGATTTGCCATTATGAAGGTGTGCAAACCTGCTCTGCAGCCAAGCTGCTGTTTGGCGGCGGGTCGGCTTGCACCTTTGGCTGCCTTGGCTACGGCAGCTGTGTGGCTGTATGCCCCAATAATGCCATATGTATTGAAAATGACATTGCCCACATTGACCCCCGCCGCTGTGTTGGCTGTGGTCTGTGTGCCAAAGCCTGCCCCAACAAGGTCATCACTCTGATTCCTGCCAAGAACCAGTCTGTAGTAACCTGCTCCAGCCAACTGAAAGGCCCCAAGGTCAAGGCTGCCTGCAAGGTTGGATGTATCGGCTGCACCAAGTGTGCCAAGGTCTGCCCTGCCGGGGCTGTTACCATTGAAAATAACCTGGCCCGGGTTGACCCGGAAAAGTGCACCGGCTGCGGTGTCTGCGTGGACAACTGCCCCACCGGTGCCATCCGCGCCTACGAATTCTAAAAAATCGTCCTATGAAAAATGCTCCGTTTTCAAATGAAGACGGAGCTTTTTTACTGCTCATATTGTATTTCTCGGCGATTAGACGCTCCTGCAGAGAAACCTCTACCGTTCCCTTTCGAACAGCCTGAGTACCAACCTGGCGAAAGCCCATCTGACGATGAAAGCCAAGGCTGGCAGCATTGTAGGGTACCGTATCAATTTCAGCCAGCACCACCGGGATTCCCTCTCCTGCAGCGTGTTCAAACACTTGCTGATACAGGAAGCTGCCCAAGCCTTTCCCCCTGGCAAAGCTATCCAAAACAATGCGGTCCACATACAAAAAACAAGGGTATCGTTCCGAGAACCAGCGGTAGTTTTCGCTGTCATAGTCCGAGACACCTTCTCTCATGGCAATCAGAAATGCCGCCAGTTTTCCATCCGCTTCCGCAACCCACAGCAGCTCAGTCACCCGCTCAAAGTACAAAAGACGATCCAAATCCATGGGAGCCAAAACCTCAACATTTTCCCGATTCAGCCGGAGGATAAAATCATAATCCTTTTCCGTGGCCCTATGTATGGTATAGCCCTTCTTCATTTGCTTGCCTCCCCTCTTCCTTTTTGGAGGATTTTCCCCTCCAGATTCAGTTCAAAACAGCTTCCTTTTCCCACTTGGCTGGTTACCGTCAAGGGAATGGTCAGTCTATCCGCCGCTGTTTTCGCCAGATAAAGCCCCAGGCCACTGGAAGCCTTGTTCAGACGACCATTAAGCCCGGTATAGCCCTTTTCAAAAACCCGAGGCAAGTCCTCCGGTGCAATGCCTATGCCGGTATCTTTAACCGTCAGTCGATTTCCTTCTTCAAGTGCAATGGATATTTCGCCCGTTTGGGTATACTTAAGAGCATTGGATAGTAATTGCTCCAG
>JAKSQI010000189.1 GCA_024404215.1 Oscillospiraceae bacterium | reverse complement strand
TTGTTATGATCTTACGTAAAGTGATGTGTATCGAATTCCCGTCGGAAATCTTTGGTTTAAGCTCACCGCAAGCGTTTTAGTGATACTCCGGTAGGTATTAACAAGCAATTTACACCAATCACAAAAGCACTCTGCACTATGTCAGGGTGCCTTGCTTTATTCTCTTCATTCGTCCAGGGGTGTGGGGTATTCCGAGGATTTCTCCTGGGTGGAGGGCTCTTCGGCGGCATAGACCTTTTCCCAACGGGCCTGAGCGTTTTTGCGGTTCTTCTCCACCTTTTTTACATACTTTTCATTATCCCGGTCCACCACATCGGCCATCATGATAAAGGCCATGCCCAGAATGTTATTCTGGCTGCAGACCTGAGGAATCTCCCCGGTTTCGGTATAGTCCAGCAGGCCCAGCACCAGCTGGCCTACCTCTTCTGCGGTGAGGTGCTTCTGCAGGATGTGGAGCTCCTTCCGGTAAAGCATGATGCCGGGGGCCAGTAAGGCTTCCCTGGGCTGCTGTTCCGCTGTCTTGTTGGTTTTCATTGTGCTATCCTTTCCCGCGCCCCCCACTTAGGAGGGGCGCAGCTCTATTCCTTTCTTAGATTATCGGCGGCTGAAAAGCCATGACCTTGCCGTGCTCATCGTATTTGCCGTTGGCTACGGCATAAATCGCGCAGGCCTTGTGCTGCCAGGTGTCGCAGTAAATGCGCTTATAGGCCAGCTTATCCTCGGACCTGCGGAAAAACTGGGTGACGGTGGAGCCGTCCATGGCCCCTTCGCAGCGGAGGCTGCGGCCGGTTGCCTCTTTAAAAAAGGGGCAGAGAACCAGCTCGGCGCCGTACTTATCCTGTGACATGGCGGCACCCCCTTACTCCCACACCGGCCAGGTCATGCCGTAGTTGTTTCCATCAAAGTCCACCAGCATGGCCACGGTATAGCCAAAATACTCGGCTACCCCGGCCAGGGCGTCCCCGTCCAGCTTCGACAGCCAGTCACGGATGCAGTCGACGCAGCAGGATTCCTTATTACGGGTAAAAACCAGGTCGCCGATATAGGCGTCATGGCCGCAGTCCAGGGGTAGAGCGGTTTCCTCCGGCGGGGTCAGGCTGGGTTCGTGCTTCAGTTCATACATGGAATGGAATTCTCCTTAACGATAGAATTCAGAAGGCCTTCTGTTAGGTAAAGCATACCACAGCTTTTAGAAAAACCAGGGGGAATCATCCCTTCGGGATTACCGCATAATTACCCATGGATGACCCACGGATTATTTGCCGAAGGAGCAAATTACAAGGGGCCATTTTGCCCATCCGCCCATGGGTCGGCCCACCTGTATTTGATAAAATGAATTATCAGATTATGGAGGTGAAAGATTTGGACGTAACCTATTGGAAAAACGAGGAGGGGCGCCTGGTGAGCTATGACCGGGACACCCACACTCTGCAGAGCTTTGGCTTTGCCCCCCTGGCCATAACCGGTGCGGCCCGGCAAGTGCTGGCGGATGATCTGTTCGGCAGTGAGGGCCGGCATATGGTCAGCAGCTACAGCGCCAAGGCGGAAGCCAAGACGAAAAGCATGCTGCTGAAGCTCATTGGCGATAACAAAAGCTATGACTGGATTATCCGGTCCATTCCCCGCTCCGACGGGAACCGCATTTACCACACCCTGGTAAAAGTCACACCGGAATTTTACCGGCAGAAGGAAGCGGAGGCCAAGGATGATAAGGTAGACCGGCGGGAAATGGAATACTGGTGCGGGCTGGCTTCCCGGAAAAGCCGGGAGCATGGGCTGGAATGCGCCGACTGGTATGCCCGGCGCTTTGCCGGGGACATAGAAAAGGGCTTGCTGATGATTCGCCATCTGCTGTATAAGCCCTTCTGCATGCTGCAAACGGGCAGCCCCCTGCCCCCCCTGGCCAGCCCTCGGGTGGAGGACAGCGGCCGAACCTA
>JAKSQI010000188.1 GCA_024404215.1 Oscillospiraceae bacterium | reverse complement strand
ACTCCAAGACCTGCCCCGATTCCGGTCTGTCCGCAGCCTCCCGTCAGCACTTCATGACCGGTAACGCCATCATTGATGGCTGCACCAAGCTCATGAATGCCATGCGCAAGGAAGACGGCACCTATCGCACCTATGATGAGATGGTAGCTGAGGGTATCCCCACCGGCTACATCGGTCACTATGACCAGTTTAACCAGGGCATTGACCATGCTCCCAACCCCAACGACGGTTCCGGCGATAAGGACTCCACTTTTATGTACGGTGTACATGTCTGCCTGACCGAGGTTGATGTAGAAACCGGCAAATCTCAGGGTCTCAAGTGGACCTCCGTCATTGATATCGGTACCATCGGCAACAAGCTGGCTGTTCTGGGTCAGGGCTACGGCGGTCTGTCTCACAGCATCGGCTTTGCCCTCAGCGAGGACTATGATCCCCTGTCCAAAAAGAGCGGCAACATTGTTGGCTGTGGCGTACCCCAGATTGACGCTATCCCCGACGATTTCAACATTCTCTTCACCGAGACTCCTCGTCCCAACGGACCTTATGGTTCCTCCGGTTGCTCCGAGGTATTCCAGTCCAGTGCTCACATGGCTGTTATCAACGCCATTAACAATGCCTGCGGCGTTCGTGTTTACAACCTGCCTGCTACCCCTGATAAGGTTAAGGCTGGTTGGGAAAAGCTGCAGAGAGGTGCGGATATGACTCCTCCCAAGTACTTCCTCGGCTCCGACCTGGATGACGAGTTTGACGAAATTCTGGACAACCCCATCTGATTTCGGTATTTTTACTCTGCAAAGGGCGGGCTAAATAGCCCGCCCTTTTAATCCATCCTTTGAGAGGTGATATTTATGGCCATGACATTAGAAGAGGCCAGACAATATACCAGCAGCTGCTTTGCCGGTGATGCCGCCAGCTGTACCTACGCCTGCCCTTATCATCTGGATCTGCGCAGCTTTCTAAAGAAGGCCGGGCGCGGCCGGATTGATTCCTGTTATAAGGAAATGGTGAATACCTTATCCTTCCCCGCCATTGCCTGCCGCCTGTGCTCAGCCCAGTGCCAAAGTGCCTGCCAGCGGAGCACCGTGGGTGATGCAGCAGTACAGGTACGGGAACTGGAGCTGGCCTGTATTGCTTTAGCCAAGAGCCATGTTCCGGAGGTTTTCTCCTCTGTACCCAAGGAAGCGGAGATTGCCGTTATCGGTGCAGGCCCTGCCGGACTGGCAGCCGCCTTTCAGCTGTCCCAAAAGGGCTATCCAGTCACTGTATACGATAAAAACAACTATCTTGGCGGAAGCCTAAAACAGCTCCCTGAATATGAACGGCTGCTGGAAGATATTGAAAGCAAATTTCAGATTACCAAGGTAATTTTTGAGCTGAACCATGGCGTTTCTTCTGTAGAAGAGTTGACCTCCTACGCTGCCATTATACTGGCAACCGGAACCGGCGGCACGGACTTTGGTCTTGCCAGGAGTCGGCAGAAGAACTTCTTCCAGACTGACAATCCTCGTTTCTTTGCCATTGGCCAGCTCTGCGGCACAGACAGCTGTCATGCCCTTGCGGAAGGCAATGCCGTTGCCAATCCGGTGGAAGCTTTTCTCATTAGCGGTACCGCCGAATATATCAGCAAAAACTGGGATAATGCCAAGTGCAGTCGATTTACCAAGCACTGCGGCGAAGCTTCCAAGCCTGTTACACCCAAAAGCGGTGACCTGTACACCAAGGATGAAATCAAGCAGGAGGCTTCCCGTTGCATGCAATGCGACTGCAGCGATTGCATGACTGTTTGTGAGCACTTAAAAAAGTACAAAGGCACCCCTTTAAAGTATGCCACGGATGTATATCAGGATAGTCAGGTGCGCCCCCCCATTACCTCTCACAGTGTAACCCACGCAGTATATGCCTGCAATCTCTGCGGCCGTTGCTGCAAGGCTTGCCCGGACCAGCGCGATCTACCCGGACTCTTCTGTTTCAGCCGTCAAAATCGCATGGAACGGGGCGACT
>JAKSQI010000187.1 GCA_024404215.1 Oscillospiraceae bacterium | reverse complement strand
GTCAGGATCAGCCCCTTCGGCTGCCTTACACATAAAGCAGTTCCCAGTTCTTCCGTGTGGAGCGCTGTGAGCTGGTGGTTGAAGGCGGGGAAATGAAGGCCCGTATGACCATGTCTTCCTATAGCTACAGCCTGCTCTACATGGGTAGTGCCGAGGAAGCGGCTGCCGCTCCCTACGAGGATTACATTGAATTTGACCGGGCGGATGATTATTACGTGTTCACCATACCCGTACGGGCTCTGAATGAGCCTATCTCCTGTGCGGCTTACCGCAAGCGGAAGCAAAAGTGGTATTCCCGCACGCTGCTGCTGGGTGCCTCAACCTTGCCGGAGGAGGCCTTGAACGGCCTGGTTTTGCCCGACTATGAGCTGATTGACAAGGCGGTGGAGGCCTATAGCGGAGAAGAGGGGATTCCTGCCGGTTCCGTGGTTGCTCTGGGCGGCAACATGGACGCCGATAATCCAACCTATGGTGAGGCTATGGAAATCAATCTGCCCGATGGCCGCTATTCCATTAATGTGGACATTGCCGGCGGAAGCGGGCGGGCCACTGTCAGCACCCCCACCCTTCTGCTGGTTCAGGATGGCAAGGCCTATGCCCGGCTTTTGTGGAGCAGTGTTTATTATGACTGGATGCAGGTTGGCGGTGTTACCTATCCCAATGAAACTACCGATGGCGGTAATTCCACCTTCACTATTCCGGTTTGTTCGCTGGATAGCTTGATTCCCGTTGTTGCCGATACAACCGCCATGGGTGACCCTGTTGCCATACAGTATACCCTGACCTTTTATCGGGAATCCATAGGCGATGAGGGCCTGATTCCTCAGGAGGCCGCCAAGAAGGTAGTAATCGTGGCCGTAATCATTATCGTGGCCGGATTTGTGCTAAATCTTCTGCTGAAGAAACGTCGCAGAAAAAAGTGAGGAAGAAAAGATGCAGTTTATTATTTATGCTTATGATGGCAAGGATGCAGAGGCCCCCAATCGGCGCAAGGCCGCACGGCCGGATCATCTGGCCAATATCAAAACACGGATGGCTCAGGGCGCGGTTTTGGCTGCCGGGGGTATCCTTGGACCGGAGGGGGGAGCCATAGGCTCCTATCTGGTCATGGAATTTGCCGACCGACAGGAACTGGATGCTTACCTGCAAACAGAGCCTTATGTTATCCATAAGGTTTGGCAGGAGATTAAGGTGGAAACTTGTAATACTGTTGTTCTGAATGACGAGGTGATTGGCAGCTAAAGCCGGCTGTTTGATGATGAAGGTGTTATCGATGGGGGAGACAAAAAGGACAGAAAAGCGTTATATCTGGATGGATGTTGCCAGAACTGTGGCCGTGATTTCCATCAGCTGCAATCATGCAGTGAATCGAGTGTGGGATAATTATAATTATCAGACGGCTGAATTTGCCAAAATCGGCTATTTCAGTTCTTTGCTGAAGGCTTGTCTGACGGTTTTCAGTCATCTGGGAGTACCTCTGTTTTTAATGCTGTCCGGTGCGCTGCTGCTGAAAAAGAAAATGGAAACCATGGAGGATGTGAGGCGCTTTTATAAGCATAATCTTCTTCCGGTTCTTATTACAGCAGAAGTATGGTATTTTATCATGTACTGGTTTCTTGTCCTGCTTAAGCCAGGAGCCGAGTATGCAGCCCTTTCAACCGGTGAGCTGTGGCTGGGCTGCCTGAAAACCCTGTTCTTTTTGGATCAGGTTACTCTGGGCAGCATGTGGTATATTCCTATGATTCTCATGCTGTATCTTATGGTTCCTGTTTTCAACATCGTGATTCATAAGGTTTCGGTCCGGGTTCTTTTACTGCCGGCACTGGCGGTGTTGCTCTCCTGCTTTGTCATGAGCAATATCAACTCACTTCTTACCATGCTGGGAGAGAAAGCACTGACCTTTGAGCTGAACTACGCCAATACCTTTTCCGGCTATGCTCTTTTTCTGTTGGGCGGGTATATTCTTTCAGAAAGAGGCCTGGAACGTTTGCCTTCGGCGCTTTTGTTGCCCGCTACGCTTGTTTCTTACGGCCTGAATTGTTGTTACCAGTTCTGGTCCTATGCCCAGCCGGGCAACTATCTGCTTTCTTACAACTTCATTGGCATTTTAATCTGCAGCATCTTGCTGTTTGAATGCCTCAGACGCTTTGGCGACCGGGTTGGTCCTTTAAAGTCGGTCTTCTCGTATTTATCTAAAAGAGCCTTTGGCATCTATTTTGTTCATGTTTTGAT
>JAKSQI010000186.1 GCA_024404215.1 Oscillospiraceae bacterium | reverse complement strand
GCGGATGTGCTCCAGGGCGGTCATCTCCTCCAAGTCATGTGTCTCAATGCCGCAGGCATCCAGATAATCGGTATATAAATCGTAATAGTCGGCAATGGCCCGGTAGGAGGACTGCGTGAAGCCATCCAGCTTCCGCCACTCCTGCTCCTTAAAGGCTTCCGGGTCCTGAGGCTCTTCCCGGCCCAAAAGCATGGTCATATAATGGAGCTCCTTCCCCTTGGCATAACGGCTGTCCCCAAGAATGAAGCGACCGGTATAAACATTTTCATCCCGGCCAAAGCAGGTGATATTCCCGGACAGGAAGAATTTGGACAGGTCCACAATTTCCTTGGAGTGGACGTAAAGAGGCACCTCCGGGCAGATGTGCAGCAGGCGGCTGAGATTGCCCAGATTCTCTTCCTCCGCCAGAACAATGCGACTCATGCCTTTCAACAGGTCCAAATGATTGAGCCAGCTGTCCTCATGGACCAGAATGCGATCCTTGTTCATGAGGCGGCTTTTGCCATGAAGGGCCAGAAAGGCATCGAAGTTGCCGAAAAGATGGTAGGTAATCTTTTGATCCAGCCGGAAGATGTTATGCAGAATGGCACCTACCAGCAGCTTTTCCGCCAGCTCCCCGGAGCCCAAAATTGCCACATGGACATCAGCCAGATTGCTGCCCGTTTCCCGAAAGAGCGGATACTTTTCCCAAAAAATGCTGCCCACCAGTTCGTTGGTATTGAAATAGCGAATGTTGCTTTTCCCCAGCAGGTCCGAATCTATCTTCCGCAGCTTCATGCAGAGGGTTTTCCCCTTTAGTACAGCCTCATTCTGATAGGCAAATTCCAGATTTTTCATGTCATCCCCAAACATAAGCACCTGGGTAGAAACATCCGGGTAGAGCTTGATGCCGGTTTTGGGATTCAACAGCTCCAGCACTGCATGGGGCACATCCTCCTTGAGAATTTGGGCGTGGGCCAGCTCCTCCTGGTCGCAGTAAATAACCACCGCGTCCTTGTGAAGGCTGGTGCGGACCTTATCCAAATAATTCATAAAGCCGGACAGGGAGTATAACACACCGGTGGCCAGGCAGATAGGGGCTGTCCACCGGGCCAGATCCAGCAGAAAACTGCTTTCCGTGGAATAGACGCTGACGAAATAAAAACAAAGGCTGCCATAAACGCCCTTAATGAAAGGATATCCCTGTTGAAGATAACCTAAGAGGCCTATGAAAAAGGGCAGCAGTAACCCAAAGCGGGCCAGATAGACATATTTTTTATAAAAATAGCTTCGTTTTGATACCTTCATGGAAGAGGTCTCCTCTACGATTAGAATGCTTTTATTATAACAGAAAGAAGGGCAATAAAACAGAGTCCAGGCCGGGCTTTGAGCTTTTTCCGGGCAAAAAGGGACGGGCTGCCTCTGCTGCCTGGGGAATTCACGAAAGCGATTGCGGGAAGGGGCTTTTTGTGGTATCATTACGATGTGAGTGTGCGCGGCTGTTGCTGCCCTTCACGTAAGGATGGGTCTGGGGACTTTCCCCCTGCCCCGACAGGAAAGGTGTGTTTTTTCTTGGAAACCATTGCTTCCCTTAACTCTGCGATTAATAACTTTATCTGGGGCGTGCCTGCCATGATTTGTATTATCGGCGTCGGCATTCTCCTGTCCATCCGCCTGGGCTTCCCCCAGCTGCGGCGATTTGCCATGGCCATGAAAGCCACCATAGGCCACATGTTTACTAAGAAGACGGCGGCGGACGGCTCCCTCTCCCCCTTTCAGGCGGTGTGCACCGCCCTGGCAGCTACGGTAGGCACCGGCAACATCGCCGGTGTAGCCGGTGCCATTGCCATCGGCGGCCCGGGTGCTGTATTTTGGATGTGGTGTTCAGCGCTGCTGGGCATGTGCACCAAATTTGTTGAGGTTACGCTGGCGGTTCATTTTAGGGAAACCAATCCAAAGGGTGAGCTGGTTGGCGGCCCCATGTACTACATCAAAAACGGCCTGAAAATGCATTGGCACTGGCTGGCCTACGCCTTCTCCCTGTTTGGGGTGCTGACAGTGTTCGGAACCGGCAACGCCACCCAGGTAAACACCATTACTACCGCCCTTGATGCGGCTCTGCTCAATTTTCATGTGGTCGGTAAGGACAGCATAGGGACCCTGAACCTGATTCTGGGCCTTTTAATTTGTCTGCTGGTTGCCGCAGTGCTGCTGGGGGGCGTAAAACGCATCGGTCGGGTTACAGAAAAACTGGTTCCCTTCATGGCCCTGCTTTACATC
>JAKSQI010000185.1 GCA_024404215.1 Oscillospiraceae bacterium | reverse complement strand
GGTCATGTTTACCAAGGTAAGCTGGGAGGGCGACAAGGGATAGCCCAAGGTCAAGGCCAAAGCCGCAAGGGCCAGCATAAAGGAAAAGATGTTTTTCACTAGGAAAAGAGAAGCCGACCGTTCAATGTTGTTGATAACCCGCCGGCCCTCCATGACCACAGAGGGCATGGAGGAGAATTTGGAATCCATGAGAACAATCTGGGCAACCTGCGAAGCTACCTCAGAGCCGGAAGCCATAGCCACACTGCAGTCGGCTTCCTTCATGGCCAGAATATCGTTAACGCCGTCACCGGTCATGGCAACGGTATGGCCCTGCTTTTTTAAGGCACGAATCAGCTTGCGCTTCTTTTCCGGGGTTACACGGCCAAAGACTACATAATCCTGTACCGCCCGCTGAATTTTTCTCTCGGTTGTCAGGGTAGAGGCATCCACGTAACGCTCAGCCCCACGGATTCCGGCAGACAGGGCAACACTGGAAACCGTTACCGGGTTATCGCCGGAGATAACCAGAATGGTAACACCCTGCTTTTGGAAAAACTCAAATGTTCCGGGGGCTTCTTCACGGATTCGATTCGCCAACAGCATAAGGCCGATGGGCTCAGCAGGCTCGGTAAGAGGCTTGCCTTCCAGAACCCCGTGGTAGCGGGCCAGCAGAAGAACGCGGCAGCCAGTGGCAGAGTATTGGTTTACCTGCTCCTCAATGGCAGAAAAGTCAGACCGCATAATCAGCTCCGGGGCCCCCAGCACATAGGTCTCTCCCCCTTCAAAGCTTACGCCGCCGTACTTCACGGCAGAGGAGAAGCCCATAACCTGCTGCGCCGGACGTCCGGTTCCTTCCGTAAAATACTCACTTAAGGCCTGCATGGTGTCGTTATCCTTGGTCATGCAGCCCACATAGTCATTCATCAGGCGGCGGACCGACTCTTCATCCCAGCGTCCGGGCTGAAGGACCACCAGGCCTTCTACACTCATTTTGTTTTCAGTGATGGTTCCGGTTTTGTCAACGCAAAGCACATCCACCCGAGCCAGAGACTCAATGCATCCCATTTCATGCACCAGTGTTTTCCGCTTGGCCAAACGCATGACGCTGACCACAAGGGCTACGCTAACTAGCAGGAAGAGGCCTTCGGGAATCATGCCAATCAAGGCACCGATGGTGGACACCACGGATTCCTTCACAGCAAAGCCCAGCACTCTGGTCTGCTGAAGATACATAAGGATGCCCATGGGGATAATCAGGATGCCGATGATAGTTAACAGACGATTCAGGGCCCGCAGCATTTCCGACTGTTTCTGCTTTTTGCTCTTTTTAGCCTCGTTGGTCAGGCGGGCAGCGAAGGAGTCCGGCCCTACCCTTTCCATTCGGGCATAGCAGCTGCCGGAAATGACAAAGCTGCCGGACAGAAGGGTATCCCCCGGGGCCTTAATAATCTCGTCTGCCTCACCGGTTACCATGGATTCGTTAACCCGGCACTCACCTTCCAAAACTGTAGCATCGGCATAAATCTGACTCCCGGCCCGGAAGGAGGCAATATCATCCCGAACCACTGCTTCAACGGGGATGGTTACCGTCTGCCCGTCCCGGACCACATAGGCCTTAGGAGCTGTCATGAGGTTAAGCTTGTCTGTCATGCTCTTGCTGCGAATCTCCTGAACAATGCCAATCAAAGTATTAATTATGATTATGGGCACAAACATCAGGTCATTATAAGAGCCTACCAAAACCAGCAGCAGGGCCAGCACCGCAAACACCAGGTTAAAATAGGTGCATACATTGCTGACGATAATCTGCCCGATGCTTTTTCCGGCTGTACCCGGCGTAACATTGGCGTAGCCGTTCTCCTGCCGTTCTTTGGCCTGATTTTCGGTTAGGCCCTGGCTAACAGGAGCCTCAATCCGGGGCAGAACCCGATTCAGATGCTCCGATGTTGTTGTTTTCATGCTGATCACCGCCGTTTCTCGGGCTATTATAGCACAGGCGGGATTTGCGTGGCATGAAAAATTCTTTAAATTTGTCCTTAAGACTGCTTTTTGCTTTTCTTTTAGGCAAAAGCTGGTATACTGTTAACAAATAGAACAAGCAATAACTGGGAGGAAACCATGCTTCATAAAAACAAAAAAGCAGCCGACAGCCCCTCTTCCCTCCTGATTCGTTTTTCCCGGGGCTCCCGCCTGCTCTTTCTTTTTGCCATTCTGTGCTCACTGGTCAGCATTCTGCTGAATTTTTTGCTTCCGCAAATTGTTGGCTTTACGGTAGACAATGTCATCGGCGGGCTGGATGCCCCCATTCCTTTGCTGGCCAGACATTTTTTGCAGTTATTTGGAGGAACCGATGCCCT
>JAKSQI010000184.1 GCA_024404215.1 Oscillospiraceae bacterium | reverse complement strand
CGTGACTTGGTCAGCCGTATCATCTACGGTTCCCGGGTCTCCCTGATTGTTGCCTTCGGCGGCACCATTGTTGCCGGTGTTATCGGTGTATTGCTTGGCTTGATTGCCGGCTATTGCGGCGGCATTGTGGACTCCATCATCATGCGAATCATGGATGGCATGTCCGCCTTCCCCTATATTCTTCTGGCCATGGTACTTATGACCGTTTTGGGGCAAGGCCTTTTCAATGTCGTTCTGGCTGTTGGTATCGGTAATATCCCCAGCTTTGCCCGCGTTGTTCGCGGCGAAGTATTTATCGTCAAACACGAGGAATACTGCAACGCCGCCCGGGTCATGGGCATCTCCACCTCCCGCATGCTCTTCACCCACATTCTGCCCAACACCATCTCTCCCCTGATTGTATACGCCACTCTCGGCGTTGCCGGCTCCATCATCTCCGAGGCCGCTCTTTCCTTCCTGGGTCTGGGTGTTTCCGAGCCCACGGCCTCCTGGGGCAGCATTCTGCAAACCGGTAAGTATTATCTGAATACAGCCCCCCATATTGCTACCTACTCCGGTCTGTTCATCCTGCTTACTGTTCTCGGCTTTAACCTGCTGGGTGATGGCATCCGCGATGTACTTGACCCGAAGATGAAGAAATAAGGCGGTGAATCTATGGATATCAAACAGCGAATCACCCGCCGCACGGAGGAAATCCTGCCGGATTTGATTGCCCTTTCCGACACCATTTGGCAGCACCCGGAATATAACTTTCAGGAGTATCATGCCTGTCAGGCCATGAGCAGCCTCCTAAAAGACTATGGCTTCCAGGTGCAGACCGGCATCGGTGGCCTGGAAACCAGTGTAAAGGCTGAATACGATTCCGGCAAACCCGGCCCCAACATCGGCATTTTCGGCGAATTTGACGCCGTGCCCGGCATGGGCCACGCCTGCGGCCACAACCTAATGTGTGCCATGGCTGTGGGCGCCGGCGAGGCTCTGCATTCCGTTATTGACGATTTAGGCGGTAAGGTTACCGTTTTGGGCTGTCCGGCCGAAGAGGGCGGCGGCGGAAAAATCACCATGCTGGAAAACGGAGCCTTTGATGGGCTGGACGTCGGCATGCTGCTCCATTCTGCCTCTGACACAGTTGTCAACGATATTTCTTATTCCCGCACAGACCTTTTGGTTCACTTTTACGGCAAAAAGGCCCATGCAGCCACCTGGCCTGAGGAGGGCATCAGTGCCCTGAACCCCATACTGGACCTTTTCAACATCGTGAATTCCATGCGTCTGGAGCTGGCGGACCGGGGTAAGATTCTCGGCATTATCCGGGATGGCGGCGAACAGCCTATTTACATTCCCGACCACTGCAGCGCTGAATTTACCATTCGTTCCTTCAGCATGAAATATAAGTTTGAGCTTTTGGACCGCTTTCTGAGCATCTGCCGGCATCTGGCAGAAATTACCAACACCCGCTTTGAGTATGAATACGTTGGTCTCTCCTATGAGGACATCCGCAATAACCCGGTTATTGAAAGGCTTTTGGAGGCCAACTTTACCGCATTGGGTGAAACCGTTAAGCCCCGTGAGAAGGAACTGGGCATTGGCTGCACAGACATGGGAAATGTCACTCACGCAATTCCTGCCCTGCAGTCTTATGTTCTGGTTGTTCCCGAAACCCGTGGGCACACCCCTGAGTTTGAAGCAGCTGTTGGCGGCCCGGCAGGCCACAAGACCATTGCTGTGGGATCCCAGGCCATGGCTATGACAGCCGCAGATATTATACAAAGCCCGGATGTATTGGCTGAGATTCGCAAGGCTTTTGCGGACATGAAAGCCAAATATGAATGATAAGGAGGGGCGTTTATGAGTGATAGCCTGCTTTCCGTAAAGGGACTGAAAACCTATTTCTACACCGCCAGCGGTGTTGCCAAGGCCGTGGACGGCGTCAGCTTTGAGCTCAAGGCCGGTGAAGTTTTGGGCATTGTCGGCGAGTCCGGCTCCGGCAAGAGCGTTACATCCAATTCCATTATCCGCCTGCTGCCGCCCCGCACCGGCCGCATTGTGGAAGGCTCCATTGAATTTGAAGGACGGGATATTCTTGCCATGAGCAAGCGCGAACTGATTAAGTTCCGCGGCAGCGAAATCGCTACCATTTTCCAGGACCCCATGACCTCGCTGGACCCCGTTTTTAAAATCGGTGACCAGATGGTGGAAATGATATGCGCCCACCAAAAAATTTCCAAGAAGGATGCCCGGGCCATGGCCGTTGATGCCCTGGCCAGAGTTGGCATTCCTGAGCCTGAAAAGCGCATGGACGCCTATCCCTATGAGCTGTCCGGCGGCATGTGCCAGCGTGTTATCATCGCCTTGGCTGTATGCTGCAAGCCCAAGTTCATTAT
>JAKSQI010000183.1 GCA_024404215.1 Oscillospiraceae bacterium | reverse complement strand
GGCAGACATCGGCTATTTTGCCGTGCAGATGTGGCTCACGGAGCGTTATTTACATCTGATAAATCTCAGCCACCTGCTTACCAAGATTGCGGCTTCCGGAGTGGATAACAAGGTAATAGGTTCCATCGGACGCCTTGTCAATTTCAATAAAATGGTTGCCGCCGCCAAGCGTCCCAAGCGATTTGGCCAAGCGCCGGGTATCCTTCAAGGAGCGGAAACAACGAAGGGATGATAGATCAAATCTCTCAATTCTTCCCTCCCATACATTCATTCCGGACGGAATATAATGACAGGCTTCATCAACCATTTCAAAATTTATGGCCTTATCTGCCAGCTGAACCGTATACATACCGCAGCCAATGTCCACACCAACTACATTGGGGCATGCTTTCCCCTCAATATTCATAGTTGTACCAATGGTACAGCCCTTTCCGGCATGAACATCAGGCATAATTCTCACCCGGCTGTTCTCAGTCAGACCATAGCTGCACATCCGTCGGATTTGCTCAATGGCCTCCTCTTCTACCACCTTCGCATAGCAAACTGCTGTAGTTACAGTTCCCTCTATCTCAAACATTTTACTTCATCCTTCCTAAATGGCTGATTTTGCGTGTCAGCCCCAAAAACAATTATGCAACTATTTTTGCATAGCGTTCGCTCTCCAGAATCTCCATCATGAAGGTGTAAGGAGAAAGACTTCCTCCCGCAATCATAGAAAACAGACGCGGAGTGACTCCGGAAACCAGTGCCACGCCCCTGTCGTTCACGGTAACCGGCTGCTGTCGGTTCCGGCTGGCAACGTTCCAAAATACAATTTGAGGAAGCTGATACCCATGGGCTTCATATTTCTTCCTGGCATTTTCAAAATTCACAGCTGAAGCATCGTCAACGCAGGAATCAAATTCCATATCCGAAATAATAATAAGCTTTGCGGGAATGTCCTTCTGCGAAACATGATTTCGCAGAGCAGCCCTGAGAATCAAATCAAAAACCGCTTTCAAATTGGTATTTGCTACCTCGCTGAAAGAAGCCGCATACCGCAGACGGTCTGCAAAGGTTTCCCCTTGCAATTCAATGAGCTTTGGGCGGGCAGAAAACTCAATGAAACAGTTTTTGAACGCTCCTCTGTTATGCTCAGCAAAATACAATCCCAGTGACAAGGCAACCGCTGCCGGCAGTGGCTTTTGATTCCAATACATAGAACCGGAAGTATCAATAACAGCCAGAGCATCCTCGTTGCTTCCATAATTCGGCAAGGAATTCCATGTAGCATTCAACACGCTCTTTTCTTCCGCTGTCATAGTCCGCCCATAATAATAACCGTTGCCCGTGAGATAGGGCTCAACAAGCTCATAGGGAGACAGATTATCCGCATGAAGGACTGCCTTTCCGGAAGCCACTGCATCCAGATACAGATGGTATCTCTCGCCATCGTTTCGGTGGAAGGCCTTTCTGTACTTGTACAAAGCCCTAGATGGCTGCTTCCCATAATCAAAGGTATAATCCTGCTGACGAAGGTTGTTCTCAAGAATATGGATACCCGCCCGAAGAGCCGATAGTGTCTTTCTGTATTCCTCATAGGAAAGCCCCAAAGCCTTGGCAATCTTTTTGCCTTGATTTTTGGTAACCTCACTGGACGCATTGACCGAAGGCAGCCATTTGGCCAACAGGGACACCGGTTTTCCTTCTTCCAAAGCAAGTACATCTTCAACCAGCTGCTCCTTCACGGCGGATAGCATGACTTCCTGACAGGGGGTTCCAAGCAAAGACAGAAGGTCATCGTAGCGGCCATATTCTGCAATATTCGCAATATTCTTCTTAACGGTTTCCGGTTCATTTTTGGCAAGCCAGCTAAGAATAACACGAAATACTCGCCGCTCCCCAAGGCCTCCACGGACGTCTCTGGCAAAGAAAAACAGTTTCATGGCCGAATTTGGATTCTCCGCATAGGCGCGAATAAATCTGGTAAGGATCTCATCATCATCGGCACAGCGAAGGGCACCAATCGTGGCAAAGAGGTTTAAACATTCAGATCCGGTGGATTCGTAGGTCACGGCTCCATTTTCGGTCACTGACAGATTAGCCTCCCGTTTCAAATATTCCAGCATGAAACTCACTCCTTTTGTGTGAAATACATTATACAAGGCCCCTTATGAGCGGGATTCGAACCCGCGTACGGTGATTTACGGTCACCTGCTTTAACCACTTAGCTATCTTGGATTTGCTGTTCGGGCCTTTCTGAAAAAGATGCCGAGCAGGAGTCGAACCTGCCTCACGGGTATTTTTAGTTCCCACTCAACCGCTGAGCTACCGGCATCATAAACAAGGCGCATAGTTGTAGGTTCAGGTTTCCCCTAGCCTCTTCAATGCTTTTAATTGGGCTGTTTGCGCCTTTGGAATAACCAAGAGAATCCGGCAGATGTTACGACGGCCACCTGCTGCAGGACGAGTGTTAGGCTCGCGGCAAGGCTTTCGCCCCTCGTTCTCTTGTTTACGGCGTTAGTTTACAGCCAAAAG
>JAKSQI010000182.1 GCA_024404215.1 Oscillospiraceae bacterium | reverse complement strand
ACGAATCAGCCCACCGGAGAGCTTTTCCACCAGATTGGCCTTCAGCTTCTCATCGTCACTGTCAATAACCATGCAATTGGGAATCCCGGCTATAAAATCCTGCACATGACCGGGCCCCAGCCATACGGCTACACCTATTGAGGAATCCAGTTCCTCCCTTGCTATTTGGGACAGTCGCTGTCCGCTGCCGATTTCAAGGCCTTTCATGCAGAGCACCACGGTTTTGTTTTTCATCCCCAGCTTCTGCAGCTGTTGGCAGAGGCTGCGGAAGCTCTGAGCCCCTACTGAGATAATAATCAATTCCGCCTCCAGGGCCTCTTCTATACTTGTGGTCAGCTTCATGCTGTCCGTCAGCTTTAAATAATCGTTGGAACGACTGTCCATCAGCCGTTTCATGTGCCAGGAAGACTCCCGCCCATACAGGGTAACCTCATGGCCAATATGGTCCAGATACCAGGCTATAAAGGTACCCCACCGGCCGCAGCCAAGTACTGCTGTTTTCATTCGCCCTCGCCCGCTTTCTCTTGCATTGTTCTTTCCAAGGATACGGTTAAATGGCCTTTTTGTCAATATTGGCCCGACTTATTGCCCTTTGCCCCTCCTTTTTTCACGGATTGTTCACTTGTGTTTTGTCTTAATAGGATTATAATAAACAAAATACCATTTTTGGATGTGAACAACGTGATTCAAACTGTTTTAAAATATCTGTCCGTCTGTATTGTCGGCTACCTGCTGGGTTCCATTCCCATGGCCATTCCTGTCAGTCGGCTTCTTTTCCGTCAGGATGTTCGTGAGGAAGGCAGCCACAACGCCGGCACAACCAACATGGCCCGGGTATACGGCATGAGTGCCGGTGGTCTTACCCTGCTGGGTGACATTTTGAAAACAGTTCTGTCCATTGTTTTCGGCCGTCTGCTGCTGGGTGAACCCGGCATTATGTGCGGCGGCATCGCTGTACTTTTCGGCCATTGCTGGCCCCTTTTCTATCGTTTCAAGGGCGGCAAGGGCGTTGCCGTTGCCGCAGGTCTGGCCATTATGCTGGACTGGCGCATTGCCATCGTCGCCATCGCCTTTTTTGCTTTGATTGCCGTGGTGACCCGCTATGTTTCCCTGGGTTCCCTATTGGCCACACTGCTTGGTTTTATTCTTGTCATCGCCATCCCCGGCCACTCAGTTTATCGCATCATCACCATCGGCGTCATGTGGGTTACCGTCTGGGTCATGCATCGGGGCAACATTTCTCGCCTGCTCCATGGCACAGAAAGCAAATTCAAGCCCGGCAAGCGCAAAACAGCGCCAAAAGAATAAGCATCGGCAGACAGCCGCAGGTGTTGTCTGCCCTTTTCATTTTCTGTCCTGTTTTCTTCCCGCATTTCCCCCAGGCCTATTCCCCGGATTCCTTGACAAATTCGTGGAAACGAATATAATGAGAATGTTACGGTATACCCGTTTTTACACGTGAATTATCCCAAAATCCGATAAGGAGTTTTGCTTATATGGAAAACATTTTTGAACAATACGAATCCAACGTTCGTTCTTACTGCCGCCATTTTCCGGCCGTGTTTGAATATGCCAAGGGCGCTACCATGACCGACGAAGAAGGCCGCACCTACATTGACTTCTTCTGCGGCGCCGGTGCACTGAACTATGGTCATAACAACGACTATATCAAGAACAAGCTCATTGCCTATCTGCAGGAAGACCGCCTGCTCCACGGCATGGACATGTATTCTCCTGCCAAGCGGGATTTCATTTCCTTCATGCAGGAAAAGGTTTTGAAGCCCAAGGGTCTGAACTACAAGATTCAGTTTGTAGCTCCCACCGGCACCAACGCCGTAGAGGCTTCCCTGAAGCTTGCCCGCAAGGTCACCGGCCGCACCAACATTTTCGCCCTTATGGGAGCTTTCCACGGCATGACGCTGGGCTCCTTGGCCCTGACCTCCGATTTGTCTGATCGGGCCGGTGCCGGGGTTCCCCTTCACGATGTCACCCACATTCCGGCTCCTTACATGTTCCCGGAGCTGGATACCATCGCCTACATGGAGCGTCTGCTGACCGATGACCACAGCGGCGTCAGCAAGCCTGCCGCTATCATCTTTGAGCCCCTGCAGTCGGACGGCGGCATTTATCCCATGCCCGTGGAATGGATGCAGCGAGTTCGGGACCTCTGCAACCGTCACGGAATTCTCATGATTTGTGACGACATCCAGATTGGCAACAACCGCAGCGGCAGCTTCTTCAGCTTTGAGCGTGCCGGCGTTGTACCTGACATGGTTACCGTATCCAAGTCCATTGGCGGCATGGGCATGCCCTGCAGCATTCTGCTTCTCAAGCCCGAGCTGGACATTTGGAAGCCCGGTGAGCACAACGGCACCTTCCGCGGCAACCAGCTGGCCTTTGTTACGGCCAAGGCCGGTTTGGAGTACATGCTGGAAAACGATGTTGCCGGTCAGGTTCGCAAAAAGGAAGCCATCGTTTCCGAGTATCTGGAAAAGGAAATTCTCCCGCTGGACAACCGGTTGCAGGTTCGCGGTCTGGGCCTCATGTGGGGCATTGA
>JAKSQI010000181.1 GCA_024404215.1 Oscillospiraceae bacterium | reverse complement strand
GGCACATGCCAAAAAAAGACCCTGCTTCCGCCATGAATCCAATGCCGTTCCCGGTCTGACAACCAAGCTGTTGAACCAAACGGCTGATACCATTTTTGTGGCTTTTCCCGGCGTGGAAAAGGCCTATAAGCATCCGGAACGGGTGGTATTTGCGGGAACTCCGGTTCGGGCCGGTTTTTCAGCCATGACTCAGGAGGAAGCTAAGGAAAGCCTTGGTCTCTCCGGCAAAAAGCTTGTGGTGTCCTTCTGGGGTTCACTGGGTGCGCGAATCTGCAATCAATGCTCAGCGGAGGCGATTGCCCTGAATGAGGCTAATCCCCAATATGTCCAGATTCACGCCACCGGCGGAGGGAATGCCGGCTATCAATCCTTCCTTCAGCTTTTGGGTGATCGGGGGATTGACAAAGAAGGCTGCCGTGTTTCGGACATCCGTCCCTACATTGATAACATGCCGGTGGTTATGAGGGCTGCCGATTTGGTCCTTTGCCGGTCCGGTGCCTCCACCCTGGGGGAACTGACGGCCATCGGAAAACCTTCGGTATTGATTCCCTCGCCCTATGTAACTGATAATCACCAGGAGAAGAACGCCCTGCGCCTGCAGGAGGGGGGCGGCGCTGTCATGCTGAAGGAAACGGACTGCACCGGTCAGCTTCTTCATGAAACCGTGAGTAAGCTGCTGTCAGACGAAACAAAGCTGGCCGACATGTCACGGGCTGTGGCGGCCCTGGGGGTACCGGATTCCGCAGAACGCATAGCTGATTATATCCGCACCAGGCTAAGGGAGGTGCCGGTATGACAGAAAGAAAGCTGTCGGCTCGTCGGGGACGTAGAATTTTGCTTTTGCTGTTTCTGTCCCTGCTGCTTTTTCTTCTGGCACTAATGCTGTTTTTCCGGGTGACGGAAATTCAGATTGAAGGTGACCCGGGAGCCTATGACCCGGCAGAAATCCTGAAGGTCAGTGGTATTCATAAGGGGGAAAGCCTTTTCCTTCTTAAGGCCGAGACCGCGTCAGAGGCTATCCAAAAGGCTTTTCCGGCTCTCAGTTCTGCTTTGGTAAGGGTTCGTTTCCCAGGCCTGGTAACCATCAGCGTAAACGAAAGCCAGGTTCGCGCCGTCCTGGAGCTGGACGGCACACGGTGGGTTTTTGATGAAAACGGCCATGTGCTGGGCAATGCAGAGACCGGTAAAGCCTACATTCGCGTTACCGGATTAACGGCAAAGGAAGCCAAGGTTGGTCAGGAATTGAAAACCGATACTGCGATGACCAATACCCTGGCCTATACCAAAACCATACTGACCCAGATGAATGAGTGGGGGCTGGCCGATGGTATCACCCAGGTGAACATGGAAAACCTGGCCCACATTGAAGTGACCTGGGGGCATTTTACAGTTCTCTTTGGCGCAGGCACCAAGCTGGAATACAAGGTAGAGCGCCTGGCGGCAGTTCTTCCTATGCTGCAGGAGCAGGGGGAGGAAAAGGGAACCATTGATTTGTCTGATAACGAGCGAACGGATTTCATTCCTTAAGGAATCGTGAATTTCTCAAGAATTCCTCGCTCGGCTCTTGACCAAAGGATTAAATCGTAATACAATAAGACGCATATTGGATAAGAATATACATCAGCCACAAGGGCTGACATCGAATAAAATACAGGAGGATATTATTATGCCCTTTACACAGGAATCCGGTCCCGATAATGTAGTTACGATCAAGGTCATTGGTGTCGGTGGCGCCGGCAACAATGTCGTTAACAGAATGGTTCAGAGCGGTAATACCAGCGCTGAGTTCATTGCTGTGAATACCGATAAGCCCGCTTTGGCTGTCTCCGTTGCAGACCAGAAGGTTCAGATTGGTGAAAAGCTGACCCATGGTCAGGGCGCCGGCTCCAACCCCGAGGTTGGTAAGAAGGCTGCCGAGGAAAGCCGCAACAACATTGCCAAGGCTATTGAGAACGCCGACATGGTATTTATCGCCTGTGGCATGGGCGGCGGTACCGGTACCGGTGCTGCTCCTGTAGTGGCTGATATTGCCCGTGAGAGCGGTGTTCTCACCGTTGGTGTCTGCACCAAGCCCTTCGGCTTTGAAGGCCGCCGCAGAATGGCTCAGGCTGAAGAAGGCATCAAGAATCTGTTGGGCAAGGTTGACTCTCTGCTGATTATCCCCAACGATCGTCTGAAGCATGCCACCGATCAGAAGCTGACCTTTGCCAATGCTTTCCAGATTGCCGATGAGGTTCTGCTGCAGGCTGTTACCAGCATTGCTGATTTGATTAAGAATACCGGCTTCATCAACCTGGACTTTGCGGATGTTACCTCCATCACGCAGCATGCCGGCTACGCTCACATGGGTGTTGGCCACGCTGCCGGCAAGGGTAAGGCTGAGGATGCTGCCCGTATGGCTATCCAGAGTCCTCTCATGGAAACCTCCATTAAGGGTGCCCGCGGTGTTCTGATTAACATCACCGGTTCCATGGATATCGGTCTGGATGATATTGAGTCCGCCGCTACCCTCATTCAGCAGGCTGCTCATCCCGATGCCAACATCATCTTTGTTGCCAGCTTTGATGAGAACATGGACGATAAAATCCGTGTTACCGTTGTTGCTACCCGCTTTGCCGAGGGCGCCGTTGCTCCCGCTGC
>JAKSQI010000180.1 GCA_024404215.1 Oscillospiraceae bacterium | reverse complement strand
AACGCGACACCGGTCTCAGTGTCCGGGGTCTGCAGCAGCTGGCTGAGTACTGGGAGGATGTCCGTAAGCGCTATGACAGCTTTGACAACGGTTTGAAGCAGAGCACCACCGATATCTACCGTTATGAAATTCCCGGCGGCCAGTACACCAACCTGCAGCCTCAGGTTGAGTCTCTGGGCCTGGGTACCCGCTTCCTGGAGGTTAAGGAAAACTACCGCAAGGTAAACGAGATGCTGGGCGATATCGTCAAGGTTACCCCCTCCTCCAAGATGGTTGGTGACCTGGCTATCTTCATGACCCAGAACAACTTAACCCCCGAAAACATCGTAGAAAAGGGCGAGAGCCTGGCCTTCCCCGATTCCAGCATCAGCTTCTTCTCCGGCATGATGGGTCAGCCCGCCTGGGGCTTCCCCAAGGACCTGCAGAGGGTTGTACTGAAGGGCCAGGAGCCTATCACCGTCCGTCCCGGTTCCCTGCTGCCCCCTGTAAACTTTGAAGCCCTGAAGGAAGAAATGCGTGAGTTCTGCGAAGAACCCGACTGGCGCGATGTTTTGGGCTATGCCATGTATCCCAACGTTGTTCGCGACTTTATTAAGCAGCGGAAGGAATATGGCTACATTACCCTGCTGGGCAGCCATGTATTCTTCCACGGCCTGGCTGTTGGCGAAACCAACATTGTTGAGATTGCCGATGGTAAAACCTTGGTTATCAAGTATCTGGGTCTGGGTGACGTGGACAGCGAAGGCATGCGCACCGTTAGCTTTGAACTGAACGGCGTCCGCCGCGATGTTCAGGTTCCCGATGAGGAAGCCCAAAAGACCATCACCAAGGTTCCCATGGCCGACGAGGATGACCCCAAGCAGATTGGAGCTTCCATCCCCGGCGCCGTCAGCAAGATTTCTGTTAAGAAGGGCCAGGCAGTTACCAAGGGTCAGACCCTGCTGACCGTTGAAGCCATGAAGATGGAAACCGCTGTTACCGCCCCTGCCGACGGTACCATCAAGGAAATCCATGTCAGCGAAAGCTCTGCCGTCAAGGGCGGCCAGCTGCTGATTACCATGGCCTGAGTGACAACCCACACATAATCCAAAAGCACCGGAAGAAGCAATCCTTCCGGTGCTTTCGCCTTGAGGAGAGAGACATGATTACAGCCGAAGAACTGGACCGCATGCGCAGCCGGCTGTCCGGCCAGATTGCCGGCCAACAGCTTTATGTGTATGAGTCCGTAACCTCTACCAACGATGTCCTGCGGGAAAAGCTGGCAGAGGGTGCCCCTAATGGAACCGTAGTAGCCGCCTTTACCCAAACAGCCGGCCGGGGCCGTAAGGGTCGCCGCTTTCAATCCCTGAAAAATAAAGGCCTCTATTTCTCCCTGCTGCTGCGCCCCTCCTGCAGCCCTGATCAGTTAAGCACCATCACTCCCCGGGCTGCCGTTGCCGTCTGTGAGGCCATCGAATGGGGCACGGACATCCGTCCTGCCATCAAATGGCCCAATGACCTGGTCTGTGATGGACGCAAGCTTTGCGGCATTCTCACAGAAGCTATGCCCGACCCAAATACCGGTGAGCTTTGTGTCATTGTGGGTATCGGCATTAATCTCTATCAAACCGAGGAGGATTTTGGTCCTGAGTTAGCTCCGATAGCCGTCTCTCTTGCCGGACTGACCAAGCGTGTGCTGCCTACTGAGGCCAGCCTGCTGGAATTCGTGCTTCGCAGCTTGGATCCTTTGGCAGCCGAATTCCCTGCCGGGCATGCTCGGGTACTGGAAAGCTACCGCAGCCACTGCCTGAATCCGGGGCGAGAGGTTCGACTGGTGTCGGAAGACGGGGAACAAACCGCTGTCTGCCTGCGGGTTAACGATGACTTCTCCCTGTTGCTGCAATACCCCGACGGCAGCACCCATTCTGTTGTTTCCGGTGAGGTTTCTGTCCGGGGCATTTACGGATATGTTTGAAAAAACTATTGCCATTTCTGCAAAACCCGATATACTGTCTACATAAATATTATGCCCGCCAGCTGCGGGCCATTAGGAGTGAAAACCATGGAAATTTTAAAGCCCATTAAAGAAGGCAAGGTTCGTGAAATCTATGATAATGGCGACAGCCTGATTATGGTTGCAACTGACCGTATCAGCTGCTTTGATGTTATTCTGAAGAATACCGTCACCAACAAGGGTGCTGTTCTGACCCAGATGAGCAAGTTCTGGTTTGATTTGACCAAGGACATTATCCCTAACCACATGCTGAGTGTAGACACCAAGGACATGCCCGAATTCTTCCGTCAGCCGGAATTCGCCGGCAAGTGCATGAAATGCCGCAAGCTGACCATGCTGCCTGTGGAGTGCATCGTTCGCGGCTACATCACCGGCAGCGGCTGGGCCAGCTACCAGAAAACCGGCGAGGTCTGCGGCATTAAGCTGCCTGAAGGCCTGCAGGAAAGCCAGCAGCTGCCTGAGCCTATCTATACCCCCAGCACCAAGGCCGAAATTGGCGACCATGACGAAAACATCAGCTTTGAGGAAAGCGTTGATTATCTGGAAAAGCGCTTCCCCGGCAAGGGCCGTGAGTATGCTGAAAAGCTGCGTGATACCACCATTGCCCTCTACAAGAAGTGCGCTGCCTATGCCGCTGAGCGGGGCATTATCATCGCCGACACCAAGCTGGAGTTCGGCCTGG
>JAKSQI010000018.1 GCA_024404215.1 Oscillospiraceae bacterium | reverse complement strand
TTTGGAAAGAAAACAGCCCCAAAGGAGGAAATCCTTTGGGGCTGAATGGTTAAGGCTTACTTGGTGGTGATTTCACTGTGAAGGGTCTGCAGGCTCTTCACTTCACCGGTTTTGCTGTTCTTAACATCGCTGATACCGATGGCAGTAGCCATAGCAGCAGCCATAGTGGTCATATAGGGGATTTTGTACTTGATGGCACCCTTGCGCAGGTAGCTGTCATCGGTGATGCTGTTCTTTCCGGCGGGGGTATTGACAATCAAATCAATCTTGCCGTTGGTCATGGCATCCAGAATATTGGGACGGCCTTCAGACAGCTTGTTGATGCGCTCAACCTCAACGCCGGCTTCCTGAATCAGCTTACAGGTGCTGCCGGTAGCCAGTAGCTTGAAGCCGTCTTCCACAAACTTCTTGGCAAGTTCAACGACCTCGGCCTTGTCCTTATCGCTGACAGAAATCAGAACTGTGCCTTCCATGGGCAGGGGAGACTGTACGCCTTCCTGGCTCTTGACAAAGGCTTCGCCGTAAGAGGGGCTTAGACCAAGAACCTCGCCGGTGCTGCGCATTTCGGGACCCAGAATGGGGTCAACCTCCTGGAACATGTTGAAGGGGAAGGCTGCTTCCTTAACACCATAGTAAGGAATGTTCTGCTCCTTCAGGGCCGGAACCGGAGAAGGATGACCGGTCAGATCGCCGGTAATGATTTCCGTGGCCAGAGGAACCATGCGGATGTTGCAAACCTTGGAAACCAGGGGAACAGTACGGCTGGCACGGGGGTTAGCCTCCAGCACAAACACCTTGCCGTTCTCAATGGCGTACTGCATGTTCATCAAGCCCTGTACATGCATTTCTTCGGCAATTTTGCGGGTATATTCCTTAATGGTTGCAACATTCTCGGCAGAGATATGAACAGAAGGAATAATGCAGGCAGAGTCACCGGAGTGAACGCCGGCAAGCTCAATGTGCTCCATAACAGCGGGAACAAAGGCATGGGTGCCGTCGCAGATGGCGTCGGACTCGCACTCCAGAGCATGATTCAGGAAACGGTCAATCAAAATGGGACGGTCGGGAGTGACGCCAACAGCAGCACGCATGTAGTCAGCCATGGCAGCATCATCATAAACAACCTCCATGCCGCGTCCGCCCAGAACATAGGAGGGGCGAACCATAACGGGGTAGCCGATGTGGTTGGCAATTTCAGTGGCTTCTTCTACGGTGGTGGCCATACCGGACTCGGGCATGGGGATTCCCAGCTTGTCCATCATGGCACGGAACTGGTCACGATCCTCTGCCAGGTCAATAACGGCAGGGGAGGTGCCCAGAATGCGAACACCGTTGCGCTCCAGATCAGCTGCCAGGTTCAGCGGAGTCTGTCCACCGAACTGAGCAATGACGCCCAGAGGCTTTTCCTTCTCGTAGATGCTCAAAACATCCTCCAAAGTCAAAGGCTCAAAGTAGAGCTTGTCGGAGGTGTCGTAGTCGGTAGAAACGGTTTCGGGGTTGCAGTTGACAATGATGGTTTCAAAGCCCAGCTTCTTCAAAGCCATGGCAGCGTGTACGCAGCAGTAGTCAAACTCAATGCCCTGACCGATACGGTTGGGACCACCGCCCAAAATCATGATTTTCTTGTTGTTGGTAGTGGTAGACTTGTCCTCCGCATTATAGGTGCTGAAGTAGTAGCCGCTGTCCTGGGTGCCACTGACATGAACACCCTCCCAGGCTTCCTTTACACCGATAGCCAAACGGCGGGCGCGAACCTCGTCTTCGGAAATGGCCAAAATCTGGCTCAGGTACTTATCGCTGAAGCCATCCTTTTTGGCCTGGGTCAGAGCCTCATCGGAGGGCAGGGAACCCTTGCAGGCCATGAGGGCCTGTTCTTCATTAACAAGCTCCAGCATGTCCTGAAGGAATTCACGCTTAACCTTGGTCAAAGCATGGATTTCTTCAACGGTTGCACCGGCGCGGAGAGCCTCGTAAATGACAAAGTAGCGTTCACTGCTGGCGTTAACCAGCTTGCCCAGCAGCTCTTCCTTGCTCAGGCTGTCAAAGTTTTTGGCATGCCCCAGACCGTAGCGGCCGGTTTCCAGGCTGCGGATGGCCTTTTGGAAGGCTTCCTTGAAGTTCTTGCCGATGCTCATAACCTCGCCGACGGCACGCATTTGAGTGCCCAGCTTGTCTTCAACGCCCTTGAACTTTTCAAAAGCCCAGCGGGCGAACTTAATAACAACATAATCGCCGTCCGGTACATACTTGTCCAGAGTGCCGTACTTGCCGCAGGGAATCTCACTCAGGGTCAGACCGGTAGCCAGCATGGCAGAAACCAAAGCGATGGGGAAGCCGGTAGCCTTGGAAGCCAGAGCAGAGGAACGGGAAGTACGGGGGTTGATTTCAATAACGATGATACGGTCAGAAACGGGATCGTGGGCGAACTGAACGTTGGTGCCGCCGATAACCTGAACACTGTCTACAATCTTGTAGGCCTGCTCCTGCAGACGCTTCTGAACATCCTCGGAAATGGTGAGCATGGGGGCAGCACAGAAGCTGTCACCGGTGTGAACGCCCATGGGGTCAATGTTCTCAATGAAGCATACGGTAATCATGTTGCCGTCCTTATCACGGACAACCTCAAGCTCAAGCTCTTCCCAGCCGAGCACACACTCTTCAACCAGAACCTGACCGACCAAACTGGCCTGCAGACCACGGGCACAGACGGTTTTCAGCTCTTCCTTGTTGTATACCATGCCGCCGCCGGCACCGCCCATGGTGTAGGCGGGACGGAGAACAACGGGGTAGCCCAGCTCATCGGCAATGGCCAGAGCCTCGTCAACCGAATAGGATACCTTGCTGCGGGCCATTTCAATGCCCAGAGAATCCATGGTTTCCTTAAAGGCAACACGGTCCTCGCCGCGTTCAATGGCATCAACCTGAACGCCGATAACCTTAACGTTATACTTGTCCAGAATGCCGGCCTTATAGAGCTCACTGCAGAGGTTCAGACCGGACTGACCGCCCAGGTTGGGCAGCAGGGCGTCAGGGCGCTCCTTAGCGATGATCTGCTCCAGACGGCTTACATTCAGGGGCTCAATGTAGGTGACATCAGCGGTTTCCGGATCAGTCATGATGGTTGCAGGGTTGGAGTTCACCAACACGATTTCGTATCCCAGCTTGCGCAGAGCCTTGCAGGCCTGAGTGCCGGAATAGTCAAACTCGCAAGCCTGACCGATGATAATAGGGCCGGAGCCAATGATGAGTACTTTATGGATGTCAGTGCGTTTCGGCATAATAATTCCTCCGTATCTCATTAATTTGTGCTTGTATACTACCCTTCAGTATAGCAAATTATCATTTGAATTTCCACAGTATTTTTCTATTTTTGCAATTTTTTTCTCTCTTCCTGCAGGATATTTGGCAGGAGAAAGGGAAAGCCTTATGGCAGGCTTTCTTTTGGTGTTTTTTGACAAGCCGGGGCCTGGTTTTTTGCGAAAAAAGAGAGAGAGTATGTCTTGAATGACGAATGAAAAAAAAGTATAATATAAAGATAAATTTATTATGCCCCACCAGTGCTTTTTTCGGGTAGGGAGAAAAGGTGAGACCATGACCGAACACATGGAATGGGAAGACCGGATTACTCAGGTTCTGACCAATCTTTATCGCAGCTATGGCTACAGCCGCTATCGTATGGAGAAATTTGAACCCTACGAGCTGTACATGGCTAATAAAAATTACCTGCAGGGCGGTGTTATTGCTTTTCCGGATAACACAGGCAAGCTGATGGCACTGAAGCCGGATGTGACCATGAGCGTGGTTCGCAACACCCGTGCCGAAGAGAAGGAAAAGAAGGTCTACTATTCGGAGAATGTTTTCCGGATGGAGCGCGATACTCAGGAATATCGGGAAATCCGTCAAATTGGCCTGGAGTATATCGGGGGCGGAGACGGCTACCCGGAGGCTGAAACCCTGCTGCTGGCTGCAGAGAGCTTGAAGTGTCTGGGCCGTGATTTTGCCCTTTGTCTGAGTCATGCGGATTTGGTGCAGGCCCTGCTGGAGGGCTGCATCCATTCCGAAGCAGAGCTGAAGGTTGTTCTGCAGGCCCTGCGTCGCCATCGCCCTTACAGCATTGCTGAGCTTCAGCTGCCGGAGCTGGTGGCTGACAGTATCCGTACCCTTATTACGTTACCCGGGGATGCTCGCGAGGCTTTGGCCTGCCTGCGGAGCATGAAAACCGACCGGGAAATCCGCCCCATTGTTCAGGAACTTGAAACGGTAGTAGAGGTTTTGGAGCAGGCAGGCTTCGCAGCCAATGTCAAGATAGATTTCTCCATATTAAATGATACAGATTATTACAACGGCATTTCTTTTGTAGGCTATTTGGATGGAATCCCCAAGGCGGTTCTGGCCGGCGGACGCTATAACAACCTGATGCAGCGTTTAGGCAAGAATCAGGGAGGGATTGGCTTTGCCCTTTACCTGGGTGAGTTAATTCGAAGCTTTGCTGCCCCTGCCGAGACGGATGCGGATATTCTGCTGCTTTATGGCAGTCAGCCTGCCTGCCGGGTTCTGGAGCGGGTGAGAGCCTATACCGAACAGGGCTTTACTGTCCGGGCTGCCGCTGAGTTTCCGGAGGGCTTCCGTGCAGGACGGGTTATTGAGCTTCAGGAGGAAAACAAATGATCAGCATTGCATTGCCTAAGGGAAGACTTGGAAATTCTGTTTACAAGAAGCTGGCGGCCATTGGCTACAGCTGCCCGGAAATGCTGGAGGATAACCGAAAGCTGATTTTCGAGAATACAGAAAAGGGCGTTCGCTATATTTTGGTAAAGCCCAGTGATGTTGCAGTATATGTTGAGCACGGCGCTGCGGATGTTGGCATAGTCGGTTATGATGTGCTGCTTGAGTCAGACCCGGATGTATTTGAGCTCCTGGATTTGAATATTGGAAAGTGCAGCATCTGCGTAGCTGCACCCAATGGCTTTGCCGATGAACTGAAGGCACCTCTCCGGGTAGCTACCAAGTATCCTCATGTTGCCAAAAGCTATTACAGCAAAATGAACCGTTCCATTGAGATTATCAATCTTCACGGAAGCATTGAGTTGGCGCCCATTGTGGGTCTGAGTGATGTTATCGTGGATATTGTGGAGACCGGAACCACTTTGCGGGAAAACGGACTGTACGTCTGCAGCCACATAGTGGATTCCAGTGCCCGTTTTATTGCCAATAAGAGCAGTTACCAGTTTAAACGGCAGAGCATAGAAGCTATGCTGGTCGGATTGGAGGCAGATACATGATTCGTATATTAACCACCGGAGAAACCTCCGAAAGTGAGATTTTTGACCGCGGCAGTCAAACAACCGCGGCTGAAGTAGAAGGTGCCGTTCGCTCCATTTTGGAGGATGTGCAGAGGAACGGCGATGATGCCTTGAGGCGCTATACCGAGCGCTTTGACGGTGCCCGGGTGGAAAACCTGCGGGTTACTGAAGAGGAAATTGAGGAAGCTTTTGCGGTTTCCGATGCTTTCTTTTTAGAAAGCCTGCGTCAGGCTGCGGCCAACATTGCTGCCTTCCATGAAAAGCAGAAGCATGAGGGCTTCCGGTTTGAAGGCGGGGAGGGAATTACGCTGGGACAGCGGGTTCTGCCTTTGGAGACCGTAGGTATTTATGTGCCCGGCGGAACGGCTCGTTATCCCTCTACGGTGCTGATGAATGCTATCCCGGCTAAGATTGCTGGCGTTAACCGCATTCTCATGACTACGCCTGTAGGACGTGACGGTAAAATTCCGGCTGACATTTTGGCTGCGGCTAAAATTGCCGGGGTTACTGATATTTATAAGGTGGGCGGCGCCCAGGCGGTTGCCGGTCTGGCCTATGGTACGGAAACCATTCCCAAGGCGGATAAGATTGTTGGTCCAGGCAACATCTTTGTTGCTACGGCAAAGCGCATGGTTTTCGGTTTAGTGGACATTGACATGATTGCCGGTCCCAGCGAGATTTTGGTGGTTGCGGATAGAAATGCCAATCCCCGATGGCTGGCGGCAGACATGCTGAGCCAGGCGGAACACGATAAGCTGGCAACGGCTGTTTTGGTTTGTGATAGCCTTGAACTGGCAAAGAAAACCGCAGAAGTGATTGAAAGCCAGCTTAAGCTGCTGCCCCGTGAGGAAATTGCCCGGACCAGTATTGAGAATAATGGAAAAATCATCGTTGCCGAGGACCTGACGGAGGGCATTGCCATTGCTAACCGTCTGGCTCCGGAGCACCTGGAGCTTTGTGTAGAAGATCCCTTCACCATGCTGGAGCAGGTCAGACATGCCGGCAGTGTTTTTCTGGGCTATAACTGCCCGGAGGCTCTGGGTGACTACTGGGCCGGCCCCAACCACACCCTGCCTACCTCCGGAACGGCTCGTTTTTCCAGTCCCCTGAGTGTAGAGGAGTTTGTGAAACGCTCCAGCTTTATTTGTTATTCCCGGGATGCTTTGGGCAAGGTTAAGAACAACATTGCCAATTTGGCAGAGCATGAGGGGCTGCAGGCCCATGGTCGCAGTGTGACCATCCGTTTTGAGGAGAAGCCATGAGCCGATTTTTTAAACTGACAGAGCTGGAGCCTTATGTGCCGGGAGAACAGCCGGCCAATGTAGATCAACTCATTAAACTCAATACCAACGAGAATCCCTATCCGCCCAGTCCCCGGGCCTTGGCCGCCATTAACGAAGAGGAGCTGAAAAAGCTTCGGCTTTACCCTTCCCTGGATGCCAAGGGCCTGATGGAGGCAATTGCTGTCCATTATGGGGTCAGTACCCGACAGATTTGTATTTGCAACAGCAGCGATGAAACCCTGGCTTTCATGTATCATGGTCTATGTCCGGAGGGGGCCGTGTTTGCGGATCTGACCTACGGCTTTTATCCGGTCTTCTGCCACATGTTTGGCATTCCCTATGAGGAGATTCCCCTTCGGGAAGACTTTACTTTGGCCGTTGAGGATTATGCCGGAAAGAAGGGAACCGTTTTCATTACCAATCCCAATGCCCCCACCGGTCTCTTTCTACCCTTGAGCGAGATTCGCCGCCTGTTGGAACAGGACCCTAATCGCCTGGTTGTCGTGGATGAAGCCTACATAGATTTTGGTGGCGAGACGGCCGTACCTCTCTTGAAGGAGTATGACAATCTGCTTATTACTCAGACCTTTTCCAAATCCCGTGCTTTGGCCGGAGGACGGCTGGGCTTTGTTATAGGTTCGGAAGAGCTGGCTAACGACATGAACACACTGAAGTACAGCTTCAATCCTTACAATGTCAACCGAGTGACTATGCTCATGGGTGAGCAGGCCATGCGGGATGAGGACTATTTTAACAAGACCCGAACGGCTGTTATGGAGAACCGTGAGTGGACCCGGCAGCAGCTGTGTGAGCTGGGCTTTACGGTTACCGACAGCCGCTCCAACTTCCTTTTTGCCGCGGCTCCCGGGATGAGTGGCAAGGAGTATTATGCGGCCCTTCGTGATCGGGGAATTTTGGTTCGCTATTTTGATAAACCCCGCACCAAAGCCTACTGCCGCATTACCATCGGTACCCGGGAACAGATGGAAGCCCTGCTGGAGGCTACCCGGGACATTCTGAAAGGAGTGTAAGCCATGAGAAGTACAACCATCAATCGTCGGACAGCGGAAACCGATATTGCCCTGTCCTTGAATTTGGATGGAAAAGGTGAAAGCAGGATTCAAACCGGATGCGGTTTTTTAGACCACATGCTGACTCTTTTTGCCCGCCATGGCCGCTTTGACCTAACTGTCAGCTGCGAGGGGGACATGCATGTGGATGCCCATCACACCACCGAGGATATTGGTATTGTATTGGGACAGGCCTTTTCACGCTGCCTGGACGAGCGCCGGGGCATCAACCGCTATGGTTACTTTCTGCTGCCCATGGACGAGGCTCTCATTGCTGCGGCCGTTGATATCAGCGGGCGGCCCTGCCTTGGTTTTGAGGCGGCCTTTCCTGCTTCAAAGGTAGGGGATTTTGATACGGAGCTGGTAAAGGAATTTCTGCTTGCGTTGACTCGCACTCTGGGGGCCTCCATTCATGTCCGCCAGCTGGCGGGGGAGAACACCCATCACATCATTGAAGGCATGTTTAAGGCCCTTGGCCGGGCAATGAAGCAGGCGGTTGCCTTTGAGCCCGGCTTTGAGGATGAGATTCCTTCCACCAAGGGGACGATTGTATGAGTGTAACTGCTATTGTTGATTATGGTGTTGGTAATCTGTTCAGCCTGCGCTCCTCTGTGAAGGCACTGGAGGGTGAGGCTTTGGTTACCGGAAACCCTGAGGACATCCATAAGGCAGACCGAATTCTGCTTCCCGGAGTCGGTGCCTTTGGAGACGCCATTGCCAAGCTGCGAAACACCGGTCTGGTGCCTGTGCTGGAGAAGGAAATTGCTGCAGGAAAGCCCTTAATGGGAATTTGCCTTGGTATGCAGCTGCTCTTTGAAAAAAGCCATGAATACGGGGAACACGCCGGTTTGGGCTGGTTGCCCGGAGAAGTGAAGAGTCTGGCGGAGGCTTTGAAAATCGCAGGTGAGGACAGCCTGAAGGTACCTCACATGGGCTGGAACAGTCTAACCTATACAGATACCCCCAGCCCGCTTTTGAAGGATATTCCCGAAGGAAGCTTTGTGTACTTTGTTCATTCCTTTTATGCTACCGGTTGTGAAGACAGCCTGCGGGCCTGGGCGCCTTATGGAGTGAGTGTCCCGGCTGTTGTTGAGAAGAACAATGTATTCGGCTGTCAGTTCCACCCGGAGAAAAGCGGCAGCGTAGGATTGAAGATTTTGGACGCATTTTTAAAACTGTGAGGGATTTGAGTATGTACATTTTACCGGCAATTGATATCCGCGGCGGCAAAGTTGTCCGCCTGACCTACGGTGACTATGACCAGGAAACCAGATATGAAATGACCCCTCTTGAGGCTGCCATGGATTTTAAGGCAGCAGGTGCCGAGTACCTGCATGTGGTAGATTTGGATGGTGCCAAGGATGGCAAGCTCATGAACTTTGATGCCATTAAGGAAATTGTTGAAAAGACCGGCATGTTTGTTGAAGTGGGCGGGGGCATTCGCAACTATGACAGCATTGCGGCCTATATTAAGTGCGGCGTAAGCCGGGTTATTCTTGGAACGGTAGCCACCAACAATCTTCCCTTCCTTCGCGACATGCTGGAGGAATTCAAGGAAAAAATAGCCCTTGGCATTGATGCCAAGGATGGCTATGTTTGCGTGGATGGCTGGAAAACTGTTACGAAAACCAAGGGGGAAGACCATGCCCGGCGTGCCGGCCCCATGGGCGTAAAGACGGTTGTCTACACCGACATCGGCCGCGACGGTGCCCTTCAGGGTACCAATCTGGAGGTTTACCGCCGTTTGGTTCCTGACTGCAGCTGCGATATTATCGCTTCCGGCGGTGTAACCAGTGTGGATGAAATTAAGGCTTTGAGGGAAATCGGTGTGACCGGTGTCATTATTGGAAAGGCTCTTTATACGGGTAAGATTGACCTAAAGGAAGCCCTGGCTGCGGCAAAGGGATAAGGCCATGCTGACAAAACGAATCATTCCTTGTTTGGATGTCCGTAACGGCAAGGTCGTTAAGGGCGTTAATTTTGACGCCGTCCCGGATACTGCGGACCCGGTGGAAATGGCAGCCTTCTACAATGAGTCCGGTGCCGATGAGCTGGTATTTTACGATATTACCGCCAGCGTTGAAGAGCGTAAGCTCTTTGACGATGTCCTGCGACGGGTGGCGGAACGAATCTTTATCCCCCTCTGCGTCGGCGGCGGTGTCAACAGTATTGAGGATTTTGACCGTATTCTGAAGGCCGGTGCCGATAAGGTGAGTGTTAACTCCGGCGCCGTGCGCAATCCCGAATTGATACGGGAGGCTGCTATGAAGTACGGTGATCAGTGTGTGGTGCTGAGCATGGACGTTAAGCGGGTTGACGGGCGCTTCCATGTTTTTGTGAAGGGCGGCCGTGAGGATACCGGTATGGATGCCTTGGAATGGTGCCGCCGGGGGCAGAGCCTGGGTGCCGGGGAGCTGGTGCTGAACAGCATTGATACCGATGGCGTGAAGAATGGCTTTGACCTGGAAATGCTGCAGGCGGTTGCTGAGTGTGTCACCATTCCCATCATTGCTTCCGGTGGTGCAGGCAAGATGGAGGATTTTTCTCAGCTCTTTAAGCTGGATGGCGTGGATGCCGGTTTGGCAGCCAGTATTTTCCATTTCCGGGAAGTCCACATTCGGGAACTGAAGCGCTATTTGGCTGACTGCGGTGTTCCTATGCGTCTGTAAAGGAGACAGCCAATGGATATCAGCGAACTGAAATTCGATGAAAAGGGCCTAATCCCTGCCATTGTTCAGGACCATAACAGCAAAAAGGTTCTTACCCTTGCTTACATGAATCGGGAAAGCCTTGCCATTACACTTAAGGAAGGACGTACCTGTTTCTGGTCCCGCTCCCGTCAGGAGCTTTGGCGGCAAGGGGAGACCACGGGCAATGTGCAGTATGTGGTATCTCTTACAGCCGCCTGTGGTGGAGATGCGCTGGTGGTTGAAGTGGATAAAACCGGCCCTGCCTGCCACACCGGTTCGGACTCTTGCTTTAAGTATCCGCTCTTTAAGAAGGCTTGAGAGAGGGTAGAAAAAAGAAATATTCAAAATATACGGTATATTCGCATTTTCGTGAATATTCCGAGGAGGCCTGTTTCCGGCTGCCCGGCGGGAGCTGATAGGGAAAGTGTGAAGATGGGAAGGAAAATAGAGCCGAATTATCTGTATTTTACAGGATAAAACCGGTCTTTATACCGATTTGTGCATAAAGCTGACAAAGAAAAGAAAAAGAAGAGAAAAGACTTGACTTCTTTGCCTGCTGGATGCATAATTATACCAAATTTGAACGGAGGATTCAAAAATGAGTGACATTAAAAAGGTTGTACTTGCTTATTCCGGAGGTTTGGACACCTCTATCATTATACCCTGGCTGAAGGAGAACTACGATAACTGTGAGGTTATCGCCGTTTCCGGTAATGTAGGACAGGCCGATGAACTGGAAGGACTGGAGGAGAAGGCTAAGAAGACCGGCGCTTCCAAGCTCTACATTGAAGATCTGACAGACGAGTATGTGGATGATTTCATCATCCCCTGCATGAAGGCCGGCGCCATCTATGAGGATTACCTTTTGGGTACCTCCCATGCCCGTCCCTGCATTGCCAAGCGTCTGGTAGAGATTGCCATTGCTGAAGGTGCTGACGCCATTTGCCATGGCTGCACCGGTAAGGGCAACGACCAGGTTCGCTTTGAACTGACCATCAAGCACTTTGCTCCCAACATGAAGATTATCGCTCCGTGGCGAATCTGGGATATTAAGTCCCGTGATGAAGAAATTGACTACGCTGAGGCTCACAATGTTCCCTTGAAGATTAATCGTGAAACCAACTACTCCAAGGATAAGAACCTCTGGCATCTGTCCCATGAGGGCCTGGATTTGGAGGACACAGGCAATGAGCCCCTCTATAACAAGCCTGGCTTCCTGGAGATGAGTGTTTCTCCCGAGCAGGCTCCGGATGAGCCTACCTATATTACCCTGACCTTTGAGAAGGGTGTTCCTGTTGCTCTGGACGATGAGGCCATGAGCGCCAAGGATATCATTTATAAGCTCAATAAGGTTGGCGGCGCCAATGGCATTGGCCTGCTGGATATTGTTGAGAACCGTCTGGTGGGCATGAAGTGTCGTGGCGTATATGAGACCCCGGGCGGTACCATCCTCTATCGCGCTCATGAGTATCTGGAAACCATTTGCCTGGATAAGATGACTGCTCACAAGAAGCAGGAGCTGGGCATTACCTATGCTGAGCTGGTATATAACGGCCAGTGGTACACTCCGCTTCGTGAGGCTCTGCAGGCCTTTGTTGACAAGACTCAGGAAACCGTTACCGGTAAGGTACGCCTGAAGCTCTACAAGGGTAACATCATTAAGGCCGGTGTCTGGAGCGACAACAGCCTCTACTCTGAGGAGATTGCAACCTTCGGTGAATCTGACTACGATCAGAAGGATTCTGCCGGCTTCATTAACCTCTATGGTCTGCCTATCAAGGTTCAGGCCATGGTTGATGCCAAGAACAAAAAGTAAGATACTTTTATCCATCATTCCCGCCATCCGGCGGGAATGATGTGCATTTATGAAGTGCCCTGCGGGGCATTTTCTTTCATGGGAAGGAGAGCATACTATGGCTAAGCTTTGGGAAGGCAGCTTTCATCAGCAGCTGGACAGTGTAGCAGACGATTTCAATTCCTCCATTCGCTTTGACTGTCGGATGGCGGAGCAGGATATTAAGGGCAGTATGGCACATGCCGCCATGCTGGGAGCCCGGAACATTATCAGCAAAGAAGATACAGAGTCCATTCTGACTGGTTTGGAGGGCATTCTGGCGGATTTGCAGTCCGGCGCTCTGGCTATGGACATGACCGCCGAGGATATTCACAGCTTTGTTGAGGGTGAGCTTACGGCTCGCATCGGAGCAGCAGGTAAGCGCCTGCACACTGCCCGCAGCCGCAACGACCAGGTTGCCGTGGATGTGCGCCTTTATCTGCGGGAAAAGGCAGAAGAAATCATTTCCTTGACAGCCAAGCTTCTGGAGGCCGTAAAGGACCAGGCCCTTGCCAATGCGGAGACCATTATGCCCGGCTATACCCACCTGCAGCGGGGTCAGCCCATTGTATTCGGTCATCAGCTTATGGCCTATGCCATGATGCTGACCCGGGATATTGGCCGCTTCCAGGATGCTGCCCGACGCATGAACCAATCCCCTTTGGGAAGCTGCGCTCTGGCCGGAACCACCTATCCCATTGACCGCCATATGACGGCAGAGGCTTTAGGCTTTGATAGCCCTACAAGAAACAGCATTGACGGTGTTTCTGACCGCGATTTCGCCATTGAGCTCTGCTCGGCAGCAGCTGTGCTTATGATGCATCTTTCTCGCTTTGCGGAGGAGATTATCCTTTGGAGCAGCTGGGAATTCCGGTTTGTTGAGCTTAGCGATGCTTATACCACCGGCAGCAGCATCATGCCCCAAAAGAAGAACAGCGACATGGCTGAGCTCTGCCGTGGAAAGACCGGTAGGGTCTACGGCAACCTCATGGCGTTGCTCACGGTTATGAAGGGGACTCCTCTTGCTTATAACAAGGACATGCAGGAGGATAAGGAAGCTGTATTTGATAGTGTGGATACGGTCATTATGTGCCTTAAGGTTTTTGCTCCCATGGTTCAAACCATGAAGGTTAAGCCGGAGAACATGCTAAAGGCGGCAGCCGGCGGCTTTATTGATGCCACAGACCTGGCTGACTATATGACCAAGAAGGGTATTCCCTTCCGGGATGCCTATCGCATGACCGGTGATTTGGTTGCCCTCTGCATCCGTAAGGGCTGCACTCTCGGCGAGTTGCCTTTGGAGGAGTATCAGGCGGTATCCCCGGTTTTAGAAAAGGATCTGTACGAGGAAATCAGCCTGAATACCTGTGTGCGTCGTCGCATTTCTTTTGGCGGCACCGCTCCGGATTCTGTCCGGGAGCAGGCAGCCTGGGTAGAGGAGTTTCTTAAGCATGTTTAAGGTTTTTATTGATGGCCGGGAGGGTACTACCGGCCTGGAAATTGAGCAGCGTTTGGCAGGTCGTTCCGAGCTGGAGCTGCTGACCATTGACCCGGACAAGAGAAAGGACCCCACCGAACGAAAGAAGCTGATAAATGAGGCAGACCTGGTTTTTCTCTGTCTGCCGGATGCGGCTGCTAAGGAAGCGGTCACTCTGCTGGATAATGAACATACCAAAATCATAGACGCCTCTACAGCCCATCGTACAGCCCCCGGCTGGGCCTACGGCTTTCCGGAGCTGAGTCCTGCCCATCGTAAGGCTGTTGCGGAGTCGCAGCTGGTGGCCAATCCCGGCTGCCATGCCAGTGGCTTTATCAGCTCGGTTTATCCTCTGCGGGCTATGGGGCTGCTTCCTGCTGATTACCCCTTGGCTTGCTACAGCCTGACTGGTTACTCCGGTGGTGGCAAGAAGCTGATTGCTGAGTATGAGGCTGAGGACCGGGACCCTCGCCACGGCTCCTGCCGCATTTATGGATTGAGTCTTCAGCACAAGCATCTTCCGGAAATGAAGCAGATCTGCAATTTGTCTGCTGCACCGGTCTTTTCTCCCATTATCGGCGATTATTACCGAGGCATGGCTACGACCATTATGCTGGAGAACCGCTTGATGGCTGAAGGAGTAACTGCTCAGACTATTCAGGCCAAGCTTTCCGACTGGTACCAAGGTCAGACCTTTGTTCAGGTGGGGCCTTTTGGCGGCGATGAGCCAATGATTTATGCCGATACGCTGGCCGGAACCAACACACTGCGCCTGTTGGTTTGCGGAAACGAGGAGCAGACCACTGTCACAGCCCTTTTCGATAATCTGGGTAAGGGTGCTTCCGGTGCTGCAGTGCAGAATATGAATATTATGCTGGGCCTGGAAGAGACTGCAGGCCTGCTGTAAGGAGAGATACGAATGAATCTGATTAACGGCGGTGTCTGTGCCCCACTTGGCTATAAAGCCGGTGGTGTGCACTGCGGAATCCGCAAAAACCATACAAAAAAGGACCTGGCTTTGATTGTCAGTGAAGCCCGAGCAGCCTGCGCCGGTGTTTACACCACCAATCTGGTAAAGGGTGCTCCGATTCATGTAACCCGGCAGAATATTGCCGATGGATATGCCCAGGCTGTAATCTGCAACAGCGGCAATGCTAACACCTGCAATCCCGGTGGTGAGGCCGTTGCCGAGGAAATGTGTGCTCTTGTAGGCAAAGAGCTGAAGCTGGATGCCAAGGACATCATTGTAGCCTCTACCGGCGTTATTGGTCAGCCCTTGGATTTGACTCCCATAGCTGCCGGTATTCCGGAGGTTGTCGCTGCTCTGACAGATTCCTGCGAGGATGCCTGTGCTGCTATCATGACAACAGATACCGTACCCAAGGCCGTAGCTGTGGAGTTTACCCTTGGCGGAAAGACCTGTCGCATCGGTGGTATAGCGAAAGGGTCCGGCATGATTCATCCCAACATGGCCACCATGCTGGTTTTTGTAACCAGTGATGCGTCTATCTCCCCTGCACTGCTCCAGAAGGCCCTGTCTGCTGATGTTCAGGATACCTTCAATATGGTCGGCGTGGACGGCGATACCTCCACTAATGACA
>JAKSQI010000179.1 GCA_024404215.1 Oscillospiraceae bacterium | reverse complement strand
CCCGAAGCGGCATGGCCTGTAAGCGCCATCTAGCGCCGGCTAATAAGGTAGGCGTGATTGACAGTGACTATCGCGGAGAGGTTCTGGTAGCCCTCCATAACCACAGCGATGCCCCGGCTGAGATTGAACCCGGCGAACGAATTGCCCAACTGATGATTGTTCCCGTCCTGACTCCGGGCTTTGAGGTCACAGATGAGCTTCCGGAAACCACCCGGGGTGCCGGTGGCTTCTGTTCCACCGGCAGCCGATAAAGGAGGCTTTACCGTGCAATGCAAGCTACTGAATGAAGAACAGAAAAATGCCGTTTTTGCCATGCTTCGTGCCTCCAAGCTGGATCCGACCTCAGTGAATGGCCGGCACTTTCTGCTGCGATACGGCGAAGCCAAACGTCAAAAAATGAACCTTTGGCTTCCCAGGGCCGAACAGGATTCCTACCCCGTCATTGTATTTCTCCATGGCGGCGGCTGGGAAGGCGGCTCCCCTAACGATACTCAGGTCAAGCCCTTTTTACCCGGTCTTGATAAGGGCTACGCCGTAATCAGCTGCGGTTATCGTCTTATGCCGGACGCCTTTTATCCCGACAACCTTTATGATGTTAAGGCTGCCCTTCGCTGGCTTTTGGTCCATGGAGCTGACTACCAGCTGGACATGAACCGATTGGTACTGGCAGGTGCTTCCGCCGGTGCCCATCTGGCACTGATGACAGCCTATACCCAAGGGCAGGCTGCTTTTGAGGGTGGCAGCGGTCCTGCGCCATCCATCCGCTGTGTCATTGACCAATTCGGTCCTACAGATTTTGCTAAGGAAAATGAGCACTTTGAGCAGACCGGCTGTCCCCGCATGTTCCCTCCCGCACCCGCCGGCAAGGCCACGCCGGACCGCCTTCTGCAAAGTGACACAAGTCGGAATCCTTCCCTGCTTCGCTTTATCGCTCCCATCCATCAGGTTCACAAGGACATTCCCCCAACCTTAATCCTCCACGGCCGTTACGATCCCATGGTATCCTATCGGCAATCTGAAACCTTATACGAAGCCATTCAAGAAGCCTGCGGGGAGCACCATTCCCGTTTGATTATCAGTGAGGAAACCACCCACGCTGACACAGCCTACGAGCAGGAGCCCTATACTTCTGCCATCTTTGATTTCATTTCCCAGCATATTTAATAATACCCCTTGTGTTCCGTTGCCAGAACACAAGGGGTATTATTCATCCAATAAAAGCAGCAATCAGAATGACAAAAAACAGCACCAGTCCGCATATGAAAAAGAAAAGCTTAAAGGTGAGAAGAAACAGGAGGCTGAACAAAGCCAGGCATCCCAGGGCACACATCCATCGTTTCCAAGTTATTTTTTTCATGCTACCTCCTAGTTCATGCCTCCGGCAAAGCCAGCATACAGGGCATCTGTGCTCCGTTTAATGTCGCTATGGTTCTCCATGGTTAATTTCGGATCTGCCCGCAAAAGCAGCTCTGCAGCCTCAGATGCAGCGTACAGCAGGTCCATGTCGTCCGCTAAGCTGGCAATTTTCATTTCCGGCAGGCCGTGCTGGCGAGATCCCAGAAAATCACCCGGCCCTCGCAGCTTCAGGTCCGTTTCGGCAATGGTAAAACCGTTGTTGGTTTGAGTCATAACCTTCAGCCGCTCTGCGGATACGTCATTCCCTCCGTTATCAAATAAAACACAGTAGGAGGCGTGCCTGCCTCGTCCAACCCGACCCCGGAGCTGGTGCAGCTGAGACAGTCCAAAACGGTCAGCATTTTCTATGATAATCAAATTCGCATTGGGCACATCCACACCGACTTCAACAACGGTAGTAGCAACCAGAATATCCAGCTCACCGGCAGCAAAGGCCTGCATAACCGAATTCTTTTCTTTTGGCTTCATCTTTCCGTGAAGCAGCCCAATTCGCAAATCCGGGAATACCTGCCGGGCAAGCTTCTCAGCTTTTGCCTCTGCCGATTGCAGTCCTGCATCCTCTTCCTTATCCTCAACCATGGGGCAAATCCAGTAAACCTGTCGCCCTGCCTCTATCTGCTTCCGTGCAAAGGCTTCAATGCGGGTACGCATTTTTTCTTTCACGGAGTAGGTTTCAATCTCCTGCCGTCCCGGGGGCAGCTCGTCAATAACGGAAATATCCAAATCTCCGTATATCATCAAAGCAAGGGTTCTTGGTATTGGTGTGGCAGACATGACCATAATGTGTGGTTCCTGTCCCTTATGGGCCAGGCAGGCCCTCTGCAGTACTCCGAAACGATGCTGCTCATCCACAACGCATAAGGTAAGATTTTGAAAACTAACAGCATCGGAAAGAAGCGCATGGGTTCCCACCGCCACCTTCGTCTCACCGCTGGCCAGCCGGGCCTGCACAGCCCTCTTTTCTTTTGCAGGCATGCTGCCGGTCAGCAGTTCTACCTTCATGCCAAAGGGCTCCAGCAAAGCCCGAAAGGTTTGAAAATGCTGTTCTGCCAAAATCTCAGTAGGTGCCATAACAGCAGACTGCATGTCAGACAAACCGCAGAGCCAGCAACAGGCCGCCGCAACCACCGTTTTACCGGAACCAACATCGCCTTGCACCAGACGATTCATGGGATGCTCCCCTTCCAGCATATCATGAAAAGCTTCCTTCAGCACCCGTTTTTGGGCCCCGGTGAGTTGAAACGGCAGCCGGCTCTCAAAATCAGCCTGGCTCGCTTTTGCCGGATGGCGAC
>JAKSQI010000178.1 GCA_024404215.1 Oscillospiraceae bacterium | reverse complement strand
GTCCAGGGCTTGCTGCAAAAGCTCCGGCTCAGGCAGACCGGTCTGGGCCTCCCGACTGCAGACGGCTTCCCCCATGAGAACCTCATAGCCCAAGTCCTTTAGGTAAGCGGCAATTTTGGCGGAGGTATAAATCTCACGCCAAACCAGCTCCGGGTGACGGTGAAAATCCCGCCGCAGCTCCGTGAGCTCCGGAAGCAGGCTGTCAATATACGAAAGAATGGCTTTCATAGAAAACACCTCGGTATGTTTTTGCTGATTATAGCAAATTTTAAGGCTTCGTACAAGATAAGAGCATTCGGGCCGCTTGCATTAGGAGCGGGAATGCAGTACAATAAGTATACAATTATTTGAGAGCGATGTCGGCTGAATGGCCGGACGGGTAAGGAGGATACCTATGGGTTATTTAGGAGAGAACATTAAGAATCTGGGCTTTGGACTGATGCGTCTGCCCCAGAAGGACGGCGCCATTGACATTGAACAGACCAAGCAGATGGTAGATTTGTTCATGGAAGCCGGCTGCACCTATTTTGATACTGCCTGGGCTTACAAGGGCTCGGAGGATGCCATCCGTCAGGCTTTGGTGGAGCGCTATCCCCGGGACAGCTTCCAGCTGGCCACGAAAAATGCTGCCTGGATTGGCTGTAAAACCCGGGAAGATGCCCTGCGTCAGTTTGAAGAGTCTCTGCAGCAGACCGGCGCCGGCTATTTTGACTCTTACCTGCTGCACTATCTGGGCAGCCCCCGCACCCAGGTCTTTGACGGCTTTGACATGTGGAACTGGGCCGTGGAGCAGAAGGAGAAGGGCTTGATTCGTCACTTCGGTTTTTCCTTCCATTCCACCCCGGAGGAGCTGGATGCCATTCTGACGGCTCATCCCGAGGCTGAGTTTGTTCAGCTGCAGATTAACTATGCCGACTGGGAAAACCCCTCTATCAAGTCCAAGGAATGCTACGAGGTTGCCCGTAAGCACGGCAAGTCTGTGGTCATCATGGAGCCGGTTAAGGGCGGCATGCTGGCTGAGCCTCCTGCCCCGGTGGCCAAGGTTCTGAAGGAGGCTGCTCCGGAGCTATCAGCCGCTTCCTGGGCTATCAAGTTTGCCGCTGATCTGGATGGTTTGATTACCGTTCTGTCCGGCATGAGCAATGTAGAGCAGATGAAGGATAACCTGTCCTACATGAAAGACTTCAAGGGCATGACTGCAGAAGAAAAGGCCGTTATCAACAATGCCCGGGAAGAGCTGGCCAAGATTCCCATTGTACCCTGTACCTCCTGCCACTACTGCGCCAAGGTTTGCCCCAAGAACATCGGCGTTGCCGGTACCTTTACCGCTGTCAACATGTATACCCTCTACGGCAACCTTCAGCAGGCTAAGTTCCAGGAAGGCTGGCAGGTTGGCGGCCATGGCAAGGTTCGGGCCACCGAATGCGTGGAGTGCGGCCAGTGCGAGAGCGTCTGCCCCCAGCATATTGCCATTCGCGATGAACTGAAGAAGGCTGTTGCCACCCTTGAGCTGGAGCCTCTTGAGGCTGCCAAGGAAGGCTGAGAAAACCCATAGAAATACCCCGGATGCTTAGCATCCGGGGTAGCTTATTATAGGAAAGCAGATAGAGGAAATCAGGCCAGCCGCTGAATCTCGGAAATGCCGATAGCCAAAACGCCGGCGCCAACATGGCAGCTGATGCTGAGGGGCAGACGGTATACCTCAATGTCGGCTACACCCAGCTCGGCCTGAGCCATTTCCTGCCATTTGCCTACGGTGTCGCCATAGCCGGAATAGGCAATGTCCAGCCGGCATTTGGATAAGTCAAAGTTGCCGGACAGTTCGCTGCGGATGGCATCCAGCATGGCCTTCTGGGCTCTCTGCATGCCACGGCATTTGGCATAGGCATCCAGCTTGTCGCCTTCAATTTTCAAAACCGGCTTGATGTTAAGCAGAGTACCGATAGCGGCACCGGAAGCGGTAACACGGCCGCTTTTCTTCAAAAGCTCCAGGGTGTTTACGGCCAGAAAGCATTTGGCACGGGGGGCGGCTTCCTCCAGACGGCGGGCGATTTCTTCTGCAGAGAGGCCGGCCTCTGCCATGTCCCGTGCGTCAATTGCTGAGCGGCGCTGGAGAATGGAAATGCGGCGGTTATCCACAACCTGAACCCGTCCGTCATAATCCAAAGCAAGTCCCTTGGCCATTTCACAGGAGCTGCTCAGGGCAGAGGACATGGGAATGTGAACGATAGAGTCGTATTCGGTAAGCAGCTTATCCCACAATTCCGTGACAGCCAGGGGGGAAGGCTGGGAGGTGGACACATCACTGCCGGCAGCCAGCTTGTCAAAAAACTCTTCATACTGGCAGTTCAGCCCCTCAAAGTATTCCTGCTCATCAATAATGATGGGCATGGGCAGGAGGTAAATGCCCAGCTGTTCGGCATCCTCCGGTGTTATGCTGCTGTTGGTATCAGTAACAATTGCAATTCTGCTCATGGTGCAAACTCCTTTATGGTAATCATACTGCTGCAGAGGTGAGCCATTTCCTCACAGGATTCTACGCTTCCACGCATAATCCAGGCAGTTAATACATTGTAAAAAGCGCCGCTGAAAAAGCGGGTTTCATAAAAGCCCATTTTCCAATGGTGAAGGGCCCTGGGGGTTGTAAACAGGTAGCGGTCAAAGCAGGAAAGGATTAAATCGCCCTTGTTGGCCAGATACAGAGCCTTTA
>JAKSQI010000177.1 GCA_024404215.1 Oscillospiraceae bacterium | reverse complement strand
GAAGCGATGTCTGATGAGATGAGAATATATCCTGTTGTATTAGAAGATGTGTGAGTAAACCTGGAAATAAATATTAGGGGTATAAGCTTTACGGATATTGCGCTAAAGATACTGATTGCAAAGCTTGATAAAAATATCCATACCCTTTGTCAAGAGCTTCCGGGCGTTGCACTAAACCAGTATTCAAGAAAATGCTTAATCGATGAGATTGTGTTGACCAACAAAATTGAAGGCGTACACAGCAGCAGAAAAGAAATCGGCGAGGCTCTGGAGATCCTGGAGAGTCAGTCTGAAAACAAGAAAGGGAAAAGCAGCCGCTTCATCGGTCTGGTTAACAAGTACCTAAAGCTGATCACTTCCGAAAGGATCCCCCTTCAGAGCTGCCAAGACTTCCGCAGCATTTATGACGAGGTTTTCCTGGTAGAGGTTACCCGTGAGGATGCTTCCAATCAACCGGACGGCATTCTTTTTAGAAAAGACTCCGTCTCAGTTTATGGTGAAACCGAAAAGGTTATCCATACAGGCGTATATCCGGAATCAGAAATCATCAAGTGTATGGAACAAGCCATTCGGTTTCTTAATGACGAAAGTATTGATCAGCTGTTCAGAGTATGCCTTTTCCATTACTTAACGGAATACATTCATCCCTTTTATGATGGGAATGGAAGAATCGGTCGGTTTGTTTTAAGCTACGGCATTTCCCAAACCTTGTCACCTATTATCGCCTTTAGAATTTCCGAAACCATTAAAGAAAACATCAAGTCCTATTACAAAGCCTTCCAAATCTGCAACGATCCCCGGAATTTGGGCGATTTGACACCATTTCTTATCATGCAGCTTACAATGATTCACGAGGCAATGAATGAGCTTGTCATATCGCTGAAGGGAAGAAAAGCCACCTGGGATAAGTACGAAAAAGCAATCAACGAATATCACAACGGTGATCACCAGCTAGCTAAGCTCTACAGTTTTTTGATTCAGGCAGCACTGTTCAGCGAAATGGGTATTTCTACGCAAGAACTTGAAAACTATATGAATTGCAGCTCGTATATACGCTGCCAACTGATGCAAAAGATTCCACCAGAGCTGATTACCGTGACTAAAAAGGGTAACAGGAATTACTATTCCATTAACCTGAATCATTTAGACGAGGAAATAAAGAAAAAAAGCATAGAGCATCTGACATAATCAACGGAAGTGTACACGACTGTAAGCGGCAAAGAACTGCAATGAGGGCTGTCAAAAAGATTCCGAAATTCAATTGACACGGAATAGTGTATCCTATAAACTAACAGCATATAAACACCATCAAGAGGGAGAGGATGCGCCCGTGAAAAAACAGCTGTTCAGCCTAATGCTGTGCTTGATTCTGCTTTTGGTACCCATCAGCCCTGCTTTGGCAGAGACCAATGAGGAAGGCATGGACCTCTATTGGGTCATGCCGGATGAGGAATGCGTGGAGGACATGGGGGAAGATGAGGCCACTGTCACCACGGACACATATTACGACACACTGGATGGGGAGCATTACGAATTGGAGCATAAGATTCCCCTGCCCGGCCTGTTTTTGGGGGATGTGAACGAGGACGGCAGCATTACCGCCCGAGACATTGCCCTGACCTGGTTGCTGGCTCAGGGGCAGAAGCCCTCCGGGGCCAATAAAAGCCTGGCGGATTATAACCAGGACGGGAAGCTTACCCTGCTGGATGTCAGTTCCGTGTGGCATCTGCTGAGCAGTGGCTGCGCCAACATTCGGGCCAACATAGCCGGGGATGTGAACTGCGACGGCGCTCTGAACAGCGAAGATACCGCCCTCATTGAAGCCTATCTGGTCGACGGAAGCACAAGCGGCATGAACCTGGCCATGGCAGACTTTAACGGCGACGGCAAGGTCACCCAGGACGATGCCGATGCCCTCAGCAAGCAGGTAAAGCAGCGGTGGAACGGCCATAAGATATATATCTCCCCTTCCAACCAAAATGCCAACACCTATTCTTACGGCAACACCAACGAGGCTGTGCAGTGCAATCTGATTGGCTTTGAGGTGCAGAAGGGCCTGATGCGCTGCGGCTTTGCCACCTATCTGGCGGACTACTGCGACAACATGGATATCCGGGCCGGCCAATCCAACGCCTGGGGGGCTGACCTGCACCTGCCCCTGCATACCAACGCCCATTATCCCCCCGGCAACTACGACAACGGCGGCACCCAGGTCTACTACGACCCCGACGATGCCACCGCAGCGGCCATGGCCAAGGTGGTCTTCTCTTCCCTGTCGGCGGTAACCCCCGGCAACTCCGCCTACCAGGGGCTGCGTACCAACCAAACCTGGAAAGAGATTGTGCTGGTAAAAGCCCCTACGGTCTACTGTGAAATGGAATACCACGATGTGGCCAGCTTTGCCCAGTGGATTATCGGCCACCGCAGCACCATGGCAGAAGCCATCGTCAAGGGCATCTGCAATTACTACGGCGTAACCTATGTGGCACCGTAAAAAATCGGGTAGGAGGCTGACTATTAGTTAGTCAGCCGACCTCCCACAGAACCGTGCGTACCGGTCTGGTACACGGCTCCTCCCTTGTTTACGCTACAGACTTGCGGTAGTAAGAATTGAAAAACTGGAATCCAGCCTTCTCAAGCCTCTGGTTTGAGAGGGCTGTTTTCATTACTGGGCTATCTGCTATACGCCAATAACCCTTTCTTGAGCATGCGAGGATTCCCGCGTTGGTATTGGGGATACCGAGTTTGA
>JAKSQI010000176.1 GCA_024404215.1 Oscillospiraceae bacterium | reverse complement strand
GCCGGTATTTATGAATGTCGGCACACAGGGGACCATAAAAGGAGGTATCAGTGCTGAGGATTTGGAAAGTATTGGAACTCAGGTGGAACTGTCTAATACCTATCACCTTCATGTTCGGCCGGGAGACCAATTAATCCGTGAAATGGGCGGCCTTCATAAGTTCATGACCTGGAAAGGGCCTATGCTGACAGACAGCGGTGGATTCCAGATTTTTTCTTTGGCTCAGCTCCGTAAGATTTCGGAGGAAGGGGTGAATTTCCGTTGCCATTTGGACGGCCGTAAAATCTTCATGGGGCCGGAAGAAAGCATGCAGATTCAGTCCAATCTGGGTTCAGATATTGCCATGGCTTTTGATGAATGCGTAGAGATACCCTCTCCTTACCAATACTGCAAAGACTCCTGTGACCGTACTCATCGCTGGCTGATTCGCTGCAAGAAGGAGCATGACCGTTTAAATGCACTGGAGGATACGGTGAATCCCGGCCAACTGCTTTTTGGCATCAATCAGGGTGCGGTCTTCCATGACCTGCGCATTGAGCATATGAAAAAAATAGCCGAGCTTCAGTTGGATGGCTATGCCATCGGCGGATTGGCAGTAGGTGAAACAGTAGAGGAAATGTATGAGACCATTGAGGTGGTGGAGGAGTACATGCCCAAGGATAGACCGCGCTATCTTATGGGCGTTGGCACACCTTTGAATATTTTGGAGTCTGTTGCCAGAGGTGTGGACTTTTTTGATTGCGTTATGCCCTCACGCAATGGGCGCCATGGTCACCTGTTCACCAGTCAGGGCATTATGAACATCAATAATGCGAAATACGCCAAGGATGGTCGGCCGGTTGACCCCAACTGTCACTGCCCGCTCTGCAGCCGATTTACCCGTTCCTATCTGCGCCATCTTTTTAAGTCAGAGGAAATGCTCGGCATGCGGCTGGCGGTTTTGCATAATCTGTATTTCTATAATCATTTGACGGCAGACATCCGCGACGCTCTGGATCGGGGTGAGTTCACGGCCTTCTATCGGGAGAAACGTGAGCTTCTCGGAAAAAGAATATGAGAAAAGTGCTTGTTTTTTCAACATAATACCATTATAATAATTTGCAACTGATTTTTTGGAGGTTACATCATGGATTATACTTCGCTTATTCTGATTGTTGTTATGATTGCTGTCTTCTATTTCCTGCTTATCCGTCCGGAAAGCAAGCGCAAAAAGAAGCAGGAAGAGATGCGCAACAATCTGCAGGTTGGCGATACTATTACCACCATTGGTGGGATTATTGGCAAAATTGTATATGTCAGCAATGATTTCCTGGTAATTGAAACCAGCGAAGATCGTGTTCGCATTCAGTTGGCCAAGTGGGCTGTTTCCACTGTTGGCAAGGCTGCTGAAGAGCCTGCAAAGTAAAAATTGGGGCTTCCCTGAAGGGAAGCCTCTTATTTTTTCTGAAAGTGCACGGAAGCTGCGTGCTGCAATTAAATGTGGGGGGCTTGGGCCATGCTACATAAAGAATTTGAAATAGAATGTGTGGGAAGGCGCGTTGTATTGACGGAATTACCGGATACGATGCTATATCAAAGAGAAACCCGGGAGCTTCTATGGAGTTATAACGAGGATAACGAGGCGTGGAGCACGGTGATTCAACTGGATGAGAATAGCTGCATAAAATCCGTGGCCCCTTTAAAAGGGGAGCGCATATCGGAAGAAAGCTATGAGCGACTGGCAAGTGATGTGGAATACTGCAGTGATGCGGGGCTAAAGCATATGCTTCGAGAAGGGCGACTGATTGTCTGGTACAGCCTTGATGAAAACCTAACATCCATGCCGGATAGCGGCGGTTGGCTGGTTGATGTTACTGCGAAAGAAATCGCACTTATGTACGATGCCCTTAACAGGGGTGAAAGCTTAAATGATGTTCAGGAACTAAATGAAGTGTTAGACAGGGCCTTTTTCAGCTTCCTTTCTGCAGGCTTGCCGGATTTTAATCCAAAGGAAGAGTATTCTAGGTGCCTTAAGCAAGGACGAAGCCTGCCTCCCCTTGAAGAATATGCAGAGGATAAGTGGAAGCTTGGATTCTGGTTTGGCGATTCTTACGATGAATTTGATTTTATAGGAAATGAATAACAGGAGGAGAACATGAACAGCATCTTTCATCGGGTCAGCATTCGAAAATACGAAAGCAGACCAATTGAAAAGGAAAAAACAGAATTGCTGTTGAGAGCGGCCATGGCGGCACCGTCTGCCTGCAATCAGCAACCGTGGGAATTCTATGTAGTAACTTCAGCGGAGTTAAGAGAAAAGCTAAGCAAAACTACTCCCTATACTGCTTTTGCAGCAGAGGCGCCGCTGGTGCTGGTGCCGGCTTATCGGGAAAGGGGAGTGGTGCCCCAGTATTTCCATATTGATATGGCTGCAGCAGTAGAAAACATTTTGCTGGAGGCAGATGCGCTTGGACTGGGTGCCTGCTGGATGGGGATTGCACCGGAACCTGACCGCATGGCCGATGTGAAGGCTATATTGAACATGAGTGATGACCTAACGCCTTTCTGCTTGATTTCGGTAGGCTACCCTGCAGAAGAACGCCCGCAGCAGAACCGCTTTGAATTGAATAGGGTTCATTATTTGGAATAATGAGTGTGAGAAAAAAGGCGGTTTTACAACGCGATATTCATAAAACGGCAGCACTCATAAATGAGCGCAGTTGATACTGGCCTGGAAAACACCTGTATTATCAGCTTCTTGATAATACAGGTGTTTTTTATGGGCAGTCTTATTTTAGTTAACAGGCTATGCTGAAACTGAAACGGGCA
>JAKSQI010000175.1 GCA_024404215.1 Oscillospiraceae bacterium | reverse complement strand
CCAAAGAAGGCTTTACCCGCTGCGGTATTATCCACCTTGCCAATGGCGACCCACGCATTGCCTATCAGAAGGTAAAGTGATGCATCCATACCCTTTCCGGTATGCACAAGGCAGGGTCGGCTCCGTTTGCTTCATGAACAGAGCCGGCCCTGCCTTGTGTTATTTCAAATGCTTTTTGGTGCGGATATCTTTAGACGGGGTTCATTGAATAGTTGCCCATGCGTTAATTGCCCCCCGGCATGTAGAGTCTGATTCTCTGCAGGCCGGGGGGGTGTGACTTAATCCGAAGTAATGGTAATCATCAGCAGGGGCTTTTCATTGGGCATGAAGAGCTTGAATTTGGGATGGTCGATAGGCTGCAGGCGGCCTTAAGGGCGGCCTGAATGCTGGCTTCCGGCTCATCGGGATTGTAGTGATGCATAAAGGCTTCTGCATCGGAACGGTCAGTAAAAACCTGGCCGAAAGGAGCGGTAAAGAAACGGTAGCTGTGAGGAATGCCCAAATCGGTCAACAGCTGCAGGTCGTGGTTGAAATAGGTTTCTTTTGTTTGGGCGCCAACCGAGGAAAAGCTGCGCTGGCTGGTTGCATTTTCAACAAAGAAAAGGGTTTTGCCCCATTGGCGGCCCTTTTCTAAAAACTGCTCAACTCCTCCGGCCAGACAAAATACTACACCGTCGTAAGGCTCATCCGGAACAGGCAGTGTTAAAAAATCTCCCGCATAGGCACTGATGTTGGCCAGTCCTCGGGCTGCTGCCTGCTCCTGTAAATAAGAAATTGGCTTGGGATGAAGATCTATGGCAGTAATATGCCGGCAGTGAGGGGCCAGCTGCAGGGTCAGAGCGCCGATTCCACAGCCTACATCACAAACCGAGGGCCGGGAAGGCAAGTCCTGCCTCATAAACTCGGCAACCTCTTGATGAAAGCTGCGATATTCTACGGCGTGAGCATACCACTGCAGGCAGTTATCGTCCCAGGCGTATAGCCTTTCCTGTCCGCTGCTCATGCTTTTTCCCGGTGAAGGGATTGGGTGCTTCCGGCACCGTCGCCCCGGGAGGGGAGCTTCTTGCGAAGATGTTCGCTAGGGGCCGAGGCCAGCTTGGTTTCCATAATCATTTCTGCCACGATACTTACGGCAATCTCGCCCGGAGTTTCTGCGCCAATGGAAAGGCCGATGGGGCAGTGAACCGATTGCAGCTTTTCGGCAGCCACTCCTTCTCCTTCCAAACTGCGATAGAGAGCATCCCGCTTGGGTTTGCTCCCAATCATACCCAGATAAAGACAGGGCTTGTTCAGGGCCCAGCGCAGGACAGACTTGTCGCCGGCATGACCTCTGGTAATAATCAGAATATAGCTGTTGCTGCTGGTTTCCAAATCCGGAAGGTTGTCGTAGCTGTCCACCACAAGGGTCGCACAGTTGGGGAAGCGGTTGGGGTTGCAGTATTCCTCCCGGTCGTCAATGACAGTGACTTCAAAGCCCAGATTCACCAGCAAGCGGGCGATTTCAAAGGAAACATGGCCGCCGCCAAACAGGTAGACCCGGCCGGAGGCATTGATTTCCTGCATGACGCATTTTATACCATCGGAGCTGTCACCGTGGATGGCAGCGCGAACCGGGTTTTCCAGCATGTCGCGGGCAAATTTGGCGTTGCCGGTGAATTGGCCGACTACCTGACCGCGGCCCATGTTAACGCAGCACTGGAAGGGATTGTCAGAATCCTCATCGTAAAGATAGAAAATCCAGCCCTTTTTAGAGGATAAGTCCACTTGACGGGCTGCCTGGAATACCTCCAGCAGGTCATTGCCCTTTATGTCCGCAATAAGTACTTCACAGCAACCCCCGCAAATCAGTTCAGGGTTCACGTTGCTGTCCTGGCGCATATCAATGGAATACAGTTCAGCCCGGCCGGTATTCAGAACTTTAGTGCGTGCATACTGAATAACCAAGGCCTCGCCTAAACCGCCTCCAACTGAGCCGACGATATCGTTTTCCGTAATCAGCATGCGAGAGCCTTCACCACGGGGAGTTGAGCCGTCCTGAGAAACGATGAGAGCAAACGCAAAGGGAATACCGGTTTCCAGGTAGGTTACGGCCCGGTCAAAAATAACATCCATGGGATATCCTCATTTCTGCCGCAAGAGCGACTATACTTTTTACGCCATTATAGCAGATTTTCAAGACTGACAAAAGGAAAAGAAAGAATGCCGTAAGACTTAACGAAAAATCCAAACAGATTACCACGGAGGGAAGGGTGCGTAAACTTTTCTTTTGTCTGCCCCTATGGTAAAATAAAAGAAAACGAAAGGCAGACGGATTATGAGCATTCATCCGGGCGGTATAAATACAACGAAACGTCTTTTGCAGATGTCTGCTTTGCAGCCGGGCTGCCTCCTTTTGGATTTGGGTGCCGGGGGCGGCAGTTCCGTCCGCTATTTGAAGCAGTTAGGATATCAGGCACAAGGCCTGGATCGGAATCCGGGAAACGGGGTGCAAAAGGGGGACATGACCCGGCTGCCTTATCCGGATGCTAGCTTTGATGCGGTTTTGGCGGAGTGCAGCTTATCGGTTTGCGGGAACGCTGCGGCAGCCATTGGGGAAGCCCGAAGGGTTTTGAAGCCGGGAGGACTGCTGTTGGTCAGCGATGTTTATTACCGGAAGAACACGGGGGAATGCTTATCGCTTCCATATCCGGCTACAAAGGCCGGTTGGGAGAGGGCCATGGTTGGTTTTGAACGGATAGCTTTTGAGGATATCAGTGAAGCGTGGACTCAGTTTATAATCGACCGCATCTGGAAGGGCCAGGATCTGGGGGACTGC
>JAKSQI010000174.1 GCA_024404215.1 Oscillospiraceae bacterium | reverse complement strand
GTTCCGCCCAATTGATACATGCCTGCCTCAACGGAAATACGGGTTCGAATAGAGGCCTTTTCAAAAACCATGCCCAGAGTCTTTCCGGCCAGCCGGGGATGGGCAATGCCGTTTTTCTTTTCAAATTTAAGCTGGTCAGCCAGATTTAAAATCTCATTGATTTCATTTCTGGTCATGTCCTGCAGCTTTAGAAGGTGCTTCATTTTCCCAGCTCCTCCTTCAAAATGGCAATGGCCTTGGCCAAAAGCTCCATGGGAATGTTCAGGGCCGGAAGCAGGCGGATTTTTGTTTTAGCGGTCAATACAAGAACGCCGCGCTCTATACAGGCAGCCACTACTTCAGAAGCAGGTCGGGTAGAAGAAATGCCAATCATCAAGCCCATGCCGGAGATTCCTTCCACGCCCTTGGCACCCTCCAGCTCCTTTCGGATGTATTCCGCTCTGGCAGTTACACCATCCAGCAGCTCCGGGTTCAACTGTTCCATGACATAAACAGCTCCGGCACAGCAGACGGGATTAGCACCAAAGGTGGAGCCATGGCTGCCGGCATCCAGAACCGTTTCGACCCTTTCACCCAGCAGGCAGGCACCGATGGGTAGGCCGCCACCCAATCCCTTGGCCGTGGTCATGATATCCGGAACAAAGCCAAAATGCATCCAGGCACAGAGCTTGCCACTTCGGCCGTTACCGGTCTGAATTTCATCCACAATCAGTAGAAGATCCTTCTCCTTGGCTACACGAACCGCTTCTGCAACAAATTCCGGGGACAAAGCATTAACGCCGCCTTCTCCCTGAACCATTTCCATCATAATGGCGCAGCAGCCCTTCTCGGCCAAGGCTGACAGTTCAGCCGGATTGGCCGGATCAGCATAGAGGAAGCCGGGAGTAAAGGGACCGAATTCCTTATGGAAAACATCCTGCCCGGTGGCCGCCAATGTAGTAATGGTACGTCCATGGAAGCTGTTCTTTAGGGTAATGATGTTGCTGTGGGACTCATCCCCATACTTTTTAAAGGCCCAACGGCGGGCTGTCTTAATGGCACATTCATTGGCCTCTGCACCGGAGTTGCCGAAGAAGACCTTCTTCATCCCCGTACCTTCGCATAGCAGCTGTGCCAGACGTGAGCCCGGCTCGTGATAATAGAGATTTGAGGTGTGCTGAACCTTGGTCAGCTGTTCCGTAACAGCCTGAATCCAGCCATCATCTGCCAGCCCAAAAATGTTGGCGGCAATGCCGGTTCCCAGGTCAATGTACTCCTTGCCCTGCTCGTCCCAGGCCAAGCTTCCCTTTCCCTTGGCGATTTCCAGTGGAAAGCGCTTATAGGTTGGTGCTACATAGGCAGCATCCAGTTCTTTTGTGTTCATGGTTTTAACCCCCTACAAACATGGTGCCCATGCCTTCATCGGTAAAGATTTCCAGAAGGGTGGAATGAGGAACCCGGCCGTCAATAACAAAGACCTTCCGGACGCCCCGGCGAATAGCCTCAATGCAGCACTCCACCTTGGGAATCATGCCGCCGGAAATAATGCCCTGATTCATGAGATGGCGAGCATCGCTGACATAAATCTTTTTAATCAGGCTGTCCGGGTCATCCTTGTCCTTTAAAACACCACGGATATCGGTCATCATAATCAGGGACTCGGCCCCCAGCATGCCGGCAATACGGGCCGCTGCCGTGTCAGCGTTGATGTTATACACATTGTTTTCCTTGTCACATCCGACCGTGGAAATAACGGGAATATAGCCCATGTCCAGAACATCGTTGACGATATCGATGTTGACATCGGTAATATCGCCAACATACCCCAGGCGCTCATCCCGCATGCGGGCCTCCAGCAAATGACCGTCAATGCCGGATAGACCGATAGCCTTTCCGCCTGCATTTTCCAAAATGTTAACCAGATTCTTATTGACCTTGCCGGCCAAAACCATCTGGACAATTTCAGCAGACTCCTTGTCGGTCACCCGCAATCCGTCCACAAACTCACTTTTCTTGCCAACGCGCTTGAGCATGTCAGTAATCTCCGGACCGCCGCCATGGATGATAACAACCTTGATGCCTACCATGCTCAGCAGGACAGCGTCACCCATAACCAGGCGCTTGAGTTCTTCACTCTGCATGGCGTTGCCGCCGTATTTTATGGCAATAACCTTACCCCGGTATTTTTGCAGATAAGGCAAAGCCTGTGTCAGCATTTCTGCCCGGACAGCATTGCTTTGGCTGATTTCTTCACTCATTGATAAACCCTCCATCAGGTGCGATAGTCACCATTGATTTTCACATAATCGTAGGTCAGGTCACAGCCCCAGGCAACGGCAGCTGCCTCACCGGAATTCAGGCCAATCAGCACCTTAATTTCCTTCTCGCTGAGTACCTTTTTCGCCAGTTCCTCTGAGAAGGGAATACCTCGTCCGTTACGGCAAACCTCCAGTCGTCCGGCATCGGACTCAAAATCCACGTCAATTTTCTCCACATCCGTCTGAGCACCGCTGTAGCCAATGGCACAGAGGACACGTCCCCAGTTTGCATCGGCACCAAACATGGCAGCCTTAAAAAGAGAAGAGCAGATAACGGATTTCGCAACCGTTACAGCGGTGGCCTTATCGGCTGCACCGGATACCGTGCATTCCAGCAGCTTAGTGGCCCCTTCACCATCACCGGCAATCATTCGGCAAAGTCGGCGGGTTACTTCATTCAAGGCTGAACAGAAGGTCTCATATTCCGGGCCTTCCTCTGTAACCTCGTCATTGCCGGCCATACCATTGGCCATGACCACAACCATGTCATTAGTGGAGGTATCGCCGTCCACGCTGACCATAT
>JAKSQI010000173.1 GCA_024404215.1 Oscillospiraceae bacterium | reverse complement strand
GTGTTTTCTTCCACAAAGCAGTCGTTCTGCCAAAGCTTGAGCATCAGGGCCTCACGGCTGACCACCTTCCCTTTCTGCTCCAGAAGGGCCTGCAGGATGCGGAACTCGTTTTTGGTTAGGTCAATGGTTGTACCTTGAAAGGATACCGTCCCGTCCGACAGATTCAGCATGGCGCCATGGAATTCCAGAAACTGACTGTCCCCTGCCAGCTCATAGGTTCGGCGAAGGATGGCCCCCACCTTAGCACACAGAACCATGGGTTCAACCGGCTTGGCAATAAAATCATCCCCGCCCATGTTAATGGCCATAACAATGTTGAGATTATCGGAAGCTGAAGAGAGAAAGACTATGGGAACCGAAGAACAGCTGCGAATTTCCCGGCACCAATCGTACCCATTTCGGAAAGGGAGATGAATATCCATCAGTACAAGCTGAGGCGCGCTGTTCAAAAACTCTCCCACAACATTGTGAAAATCACTGACGCAGCTTGTTTCATAGCCATAGCTCTCCAATTGCTGAGAAATCGCTCGGGCCAGTGCTGCGTCATCCTCCACCAGTAGAATACGATACATGAGGCATTCCTCCTAAATGCGCCTAAGCCACCCCGTTGGGGGTGGCTCTCAGCATCAATGCACAATTCGGTAATAGGTTTTTGCTGTTTCACGATAGATCAAAACATATACCAGGGCGAAAACCCCAAAGGATATCAGACTGCAGAGAACAAAGAGACTGGTTCTGGATAGGAGCAGAACATGCAGCAGCCGGTTGGGAATGGGGAAAGCAAAAGCCGTGTGTATTCCCGCAGTAATCAGGGGAAGGGAAAAGACCAGTAAGGTTTGGGAGCCAATGGCCGCCTTGACCTCTCCGTCACTCATACCTACCTTCTTCATAATCTGATACCGTTCCCGGTCCTCATAGCCCTCGGAAATCTGCTTGTAATAAATGATAAGGGCTGTAGCAAACAAACAGACAAGGCCCAGAATAATACCTAAAAACAAGAAGGTACCATACATGCCCACAATGTTTTCCTCTGCTTCCCAAACAGAATCATAGGATGCCGTCCAACGAGCTTCCTCCCCTGCCTTCAGAACAGCATAATCCTCCAGCTTTTCTGAGAGAAGCTTTATCATGGCCGGGCCCTTGGATGACAGCTCGCTGGTTGAAAGGAGTCTGACTGCCAGCCGATGTGTATAGTCCGATGCATATTCGCCGCTGACCAGCTTTTGGGCCCGGTAAAGCTCCTCCAGAGCCTTATCCGATGAAACTACAATGCCGTAGGTGTCCAGCCCCTGTAAGGATTTTGCCTGCACGGGGAAATAGGTCAGCTCACTGGTAACCTGATAGGTTTTTCCATGAATGGTCAAATCTCCCAAGGGGACAGTTTTAATGGTATCGGAGGAAATTCGGCAAAGAGCCAGTTCATTCTCCCCAAGGCTGACTGCCCTGCCGGTCAGGTTTTCATAAGCAGCTGCCGTCATTATGGTAAAGCCGGTTACGTGAGATAAATCCGGTTCTCCCGCATACTCAGCCTTAGCATAAAGGGTATCGTTCTCCCACAAATAGCTCACTGCCAGATAGCTCTGATTCTCAGTTCCTTCAACGGTCAGGTCTGTTTGCGCCGCAGCCTCCTTTACCAGCTGCTCGGTCACTTCAAACGGGACTTCCTGCATGCGGCCTGAAGCATCCTCATATGCCGCTTCTACATACAACTGCTGCGGATAGTTTTGGGACAGGGTTTCCTGCATACCGGAATAGAGACTGACCGTGGTTGAAATCATAACCAAAACGCCGGTCGCAAGAATGGCAATGGAGGCCAGGCCTACCGCATTTTGCTTCATTCGGTAAAGCAGACCAGCAACCGGTACCATGTGCTTTTTATTATAGTAATACCCTTCTCGCTTTTTCAAGGCCTTCAGGACAAAAATGCTGCCGGCCGTAAAAAGACAGTAGGTTCCAAGAATAACCAGAAAAACTGCAGCAAAGAAGAGGACAAGGGCTGCCAAAGGACTGGTAGTGGTGATGGAGATATAATAGCCCCCCGCCAGAGCAAGGGCACCCATAAGAACCAGAGGCCATTTTACCCTAGGCTCCTTCTCACCTACGGTGCGGCTTGCCAGCAGTTCAACCGGTTTCATTCGTCCTACGGAAAGGCAATTCATCAGAAAGGTGGTAAAATAAAAGGCAGAAAAAAACAAGGCAGAGGGCAGCAAAAAAAAAAAGATCAGAAAATAAAAACCCAGCACAATTTCCGCATGGAAGAGCTGACAAATCAGCAAAGAGCAAAGTTTGTACAGAAGTGCACCCAACAGCAGCCCAAGAACAATGGAGCAAGCGCCGCTGATAAAGCTCTCGTGGAAGAGGATGCGTATTACGTGCCGCTTTTCCATGCCCAGAATGTTATAAAGGCCATATTCCCGTTTCCGCTGACGCATCAAAAAGCTGTTGGTATAAAGAATTAAAACAAAGCTCAGCAGCAGCATGACCGCCGTACCAATGGCCATGAACAAGGACAGATACTGACCCCCCCTAACCTGCGCCAGGCGGTCGTCTACCGTCAGTGTATACACAATATAAAGACAGGCCAGCAAACCGGTTCCGGTTAAAATATGAGGAATGTAAAAGCGGTAATTCTTACGGAGATTGGTCCAGGCCAGTTTAAAATAAAAGCCCCGTTTCATACCGCTTCACCCCCACTGCGCAGCATGGTAAGAGTATCCGATATTTTCTTATAAAGCTGCTCATTGGTGGCATCACCGCGGAAAATCTGGTGAAAGACAACACCGTCACGGATAAAGAGAATCCGGTTGGCATGGGAGGCTGCATCGGTGGAA
>JAKSQI010000172.1 GCA_024404215.1 Oscillospiraceae bacterium | reverse complement strand
ACGAAATTCCGGAAAAGATAAATCCGCCGTTCCCCTGTGGGGAACGGCGGATTCTTGCTTTCCGTTTTATTCAGCAGCATTCTTCAGATATTGGTCAAAGAAAGCCAGAACCTCATCACAGTTTTCCTTCGTCATGAAGCGCTTGTCACTGTGATTGCGGTCCGGGTATGTCACCAGACGGCAGCGTTTGGGGCCGCAAACCCGGCGGATTTTTTCCGCCAGCACGTAGCTGTGCTGAACAGGAACAATGCTGTCCTCCTCCCCGTGCTGGATTAAAAGGGGGGCCATACCCTTATTGACGTGGGTCACAGGGCTGAGCATCCGCAACAGGCTCAGATTTCTGGTACCAAATACAGAATCATACAGGACCTTGCCCAGCCCGGGCTCATCCGTCTCCCCTTCCATCAGCATCCGGTGAGCACCGGAAGAAAGATACCAGGCCGCCTCGTCGGCATCCAAAACAGCAGGTCCATACATGTCACAAGCCGCCTGCAGAGCCGATGACTGGTCCTCCCAGCCGTAGTCAGCTCCTTCATACTGGGGCATGTCAGCCGTCATGGCCATCATCAGGGTAATGTGCCCCCCGGCACTGTCACCTATCATTCCGAATCGATTGGGATCAAAGCCTAATACGGCTGCGTGGGCTCTGGCCCAGCGAACAGCAGTTTTTACATCATAGAGAAACTCCGGGAAGCATACGCCCGGGGCCAAACGATAGTCCGGCACCACCAAAGCGTAGCCCTTGTCTAAAGCATCTATGATGCAGTCCAAAGCACCCATGCGCTTCGTACCCATGGTCCAACCGCCGCCGTGAACATAAAAGAGCACCGGCATAAGCCCTTCCGGTCTGGGATTAGGAAAATAGATATCCAGCTTCTGCTCCTCCAGATTGCCATAAGGCAAATCCAACAGCTTGTCTGCGATGCGGTCGGTGTTAAACTCTACCGGCAAGGCCATTTTAGCCAGGTCTGACTCATTAATGCGGGTAATCTCTGCCATTGTTTGTTCCTCCTCAGCCTTGAAAGGCTTTTTTTACTGCTGCAATATGGTTTGGAGTGGTGCCGCAGCAGCCCCCCAGCACCTTCACGGGCAATTCCCGATAGGCTTCCAGCTGGCGGACATAAGCCTCGGGGGTAACGCTGTAAACGCCATGCTCATCCGGCAGTCCGGCATTAAGCTTGATAATCAGGGGCTTTTTTAAAACCGCTGCCAGCCGCTTGACAGCCGGCAGCATGTCCTCCGGTTGCTGGGAACAATTCAAGCCGGCTGCCTCTACCGGGTAAGCATTGACCAGCTCAGCAAACTCCTCCACCGAACACCCGGTAAAGGTTTTCCCGTTATCCCGGAAGGTCATGGTTACCAGAATGCCCAGCTCTGTGTGGTCCACGGCTGCCTGCAGGGCCGCCCGAACCTCTTCCTTATCACTCATGGTTTCTATGCAGACCAGGTCTGCCCCCGCTTTTGCCCCGCAGGTTACCAGCCGGCTAAAGCGTGCATAAGCCTCTTCATAGGTCAAATCTCCGTAGGGCTCCATAAACTCGCCGGTAGGACCCAGATCCAGCCCTACAAGGGCTTTGCCGCCGGCCGCCCTTTTGGCGATGGCAACCGCATCTCCCACGGCATTTTCCAGCTCGGCGTCGGACAAACGGCTCAGTATGCTGCAGACCGAGAAGGTATTGGTGCAAAGGATCTCACTGCCGGCCTCCACATAGGAACGGTGTATAGCCTCTACGACCTCCGGATGAAGCTGATTCATCTCATCCGAGCGCATGCCGGAGGTCATGCCGTTTTTCATTAGAAGGCTGCCCATACCGCCGTCAAACATCAGGGGCGTGACCTTCGGTAACTGTTTCCTCATGATTCTCTCCCTCCCGGAACATTGACAAATTGTATTCTTTAGTCATTGTATCACAAAGTAAGCATATCTGTATATCCCTTTTTGGCTCGGGCAACCTGTACAAATTACAGTTGATTATTTCCATGGATATGGTATAATCGTCACATAACACACCCGCAATAAAGGAAAAGGAGGAAACACCATGAGTAACCTGATTATCACTATCAGCCGCGAGTTCGGCAGCGGAGGCCGAAAAATCGGTGCCTTACTGGCCGAAAAACTGGATATCCCCTTCTATGACAAGGAAATCATCCAAATGACAGCAGAAAAAAGCGGTCTGTCCCCGGATTTTGTTGCCCGCCAGGAGGAGAGCAGCCAGAGGAATTTTCTCTTTTCCATCGCTACCGGTCCCTACACCGGCTTTAGCAATCCTTTCCCCTATGACTCCGGTGTCTCGGATCAGGCCTACTTTTCTCAGACCGATATTCTTCGGGAGCTGGCAGCTGCCGGCAGCTGCGTTATCGTAGGCCGCTGTGCCGACTATATTCTGCGTGCCGAAGAAAAATTGCTCAGGGTTTTTATCACCGCTGACCCGGAGGCGCGCCGCCGCCGTATCGTTGCTGAGTACGGTTTGGATGAAAAGGGCTCTGCCGACAAAATTAAAAAGGCCGACAAGTCCCGTGCCGCCTATGTCCGCCGCTATACCGGTGAAGAGTGGGGAGACATTCACAACTATGACCTGGTCATCAATTCCGACTATACCGGCATAGAGGGAGCTGCCGACATCATTTTGACTGCCCTTAAGGCTCGGGGTCTTTTAAACTGACAAGTCCGTCAAAAGCTCTTTTAAGCAGACTTTTTGACAGTCTTTTTACCCCTGTCACACAATATTTTATGATTTTGTAAAATATAAAGAAAATTGTTGCAACAGCTTGAAATTGGCGCTTTGAAGTGCTAAAATTTAAGCATCCGCGTGGCGGAATGACCAAAAAAATACAACTTTTATGTTCTCGAAAGAGGATGAATAACATGTAAAACAA
>JAKSQI010000171.1 GCA_024404215.1 Oscillospiraceae bacterium | reverse complement strand
ACACCCACGCACATGGTCAGCACAGCCTTCAGCGTAATGCGCCTATCCAGTATAACTTTAATGATAACGCAGACAAAGTGGAGCAAAATCGTGGTATTGCCCAAGGTCAGCGGGGTAATATTAGCAGCGGCGGCAGGCAGAGCCGTAATTGGCGAGATGCCTAAATCGGTCCGCTTGAGCAATACAACACCCAGCGCCATGCAGATTAGCCCCAGCGCATATTGAGGAATTCTTCTTCCCATTTTCATAAAATATCCACCTCAACTTGTTCTGTATCGCATTATACCTAAGGCTTCTTTAAAAGTAAAGCAGGGATTCCCACCTGCCATAATGTCCCCTCCCACTTCGTGTTTTTCTATTGAAAAACACACGCAAAGCAGATATAATATGGGGCTGAAAACGAATACTATCTATCCTTTTAAGGAGTTTTTATAATGAATGTAACTGACATCGGTGATTATATCTATATTACCCGCCATGCCCACGGCCACTTGGTCGGTATCGGTGGTGTTTCCATGGCCCCTTTGGCCGAAGTGCTGAAGGGTATGGGTGTTGTGGTCTCCGGTTCCGATATTTCCGAAAGCGATTCCGTCAAGCATCTGCGGTCTTTGGGCATTACCGTCCACATAGGCCACGATGCCGCCAACATTGAAGGGGCCGATTTTGTCATCCGCACCGCAGCTGCCCATGATGACAACCCCGAAATCGTGGCTGCCCGAGCCGCCGGCATTCCCGTTTTTGAGCGTGCCGAGGCCTGGGGATATTTAATGAAATCCTACAAGAATGCCGTCTGCATAGCAGGCACTCACGGCAAAACCACTACCACCAGCATGGCAACCCACATTTTGATGAAGGCCGAGGTTGACCCAACCATCATGATTGGCGGTACGCTGCCCCTGCTGAAGGCCGGCCACCGCATCGGCCAGGGGGATACCATTGTCATGGAATCCTGTGAGTATTACAACAGCTTTCTCAGCTTTTATCCCACCATTGCCGTCATCAACAATGTAGATGCCGACCATCTGGATTTTTTCAAAGACCTTGAAGACATCAAAGCCAGCTTCCGCCGCTTTGCCGAATTGGTTCCCGCAGAAACCGGCTGGATTGTGGCCAACGGGGATGACCAAAACACCATGGATACCTTGGCCGGCATTGAGCGCAATGTAATTACCTTTGGCCTTGGCGAGGCCTGCGAGGTTCGGGCGGAAAACATTTCTGCCCACCGCTTTGGTACCGATTTTGATGTAGTCATCCACGGCAAGCTCTATGCTTCCGTCAGTCTTGCCGTTCCCGGGGAGCATAACATCCGCAATGCCTTGGGCGCCTGTACTGCCGCCTGGCTGCTGGGGGTTCCCGCCCATGCCGTATCCCAGGCTCTGGCCACCTTTACCGGAGCCGGCCGCCGTTTTGAATATAAGGGTGCTTTAAACGGAGCCAAAATTTATGATGACTATGCCCATCATCCCGGTGAGCTGCAAGCCCTTCTGGACATGGCCCTTGCCTTGGACTACAAGAGGGTTATTCTCTGCTTCCAGCCCCATACCTACTCCCGCACCCAGGCCCAGTTTGATAATTTCGTCAAAGAGCTGAGCCGCCCCACCCTGACTTATCTGGCAGAAATTTATGCTGCCAGGGAACAGAACACCATCGGTATCTCCTCCAAGGACCTGGCCGACCGCATCCCCGGCGCCCGCTTCTTCCCCTTCTTTGAAGAGCTGGAGGAGGCTTTGAGGGAAACGGCTCAGGCCGGAGACCTGATTCTCACCGTAGGTGCCGGCAACATTTACCGTGTAGGTGAGGACTTAATTGACAAGGGCTGATTCTCCCGATTTACCCTTATCCGCCGAAGGATTCTCCTTCGGCGGATTTTTCTTGTGAAAAATCGCAGAAACTATTACCAATAATCAAGTATTTTGCTCTACTTATTTTCTAGTATTTCGCTGGACACTTTCTTCACGCGGTGCTATAATGATTTTGGCAATCCCTGTCCCCCGGCCGCAAGTCAAAGACGGTTCCTTGGAACAGGGCCAATTATTTACAAGAATCATCGTTAGGAAGGTGAGAATTGGTGAACTATACCAAGTACGCTCTGAAAAGCAGCGAAGAGCTGGAAGCTCTGCTGGCTGACAAAGACAAGCTGTTCATCCTTGCCTGCAACAAGTGCTTTAAAGAAATCGCTGCCGCAGAGGAGCCCGAGTGCGGTGAGCTGGAAGCCCTTGCTGCCGCTCAGGGGAAAACGGTCACCGGCAGTCTGAAGGTAGATTTTCTCTGCAACAAGCTTCAGACAGAAAAGAAGCTGGCCGACATCATCCCGGAAGGTACAGAAAACATTTTGGTAGCCGCCTGCGGCCTGGGTATCCAGACCGTTGCCGATTTAAAGGAAATGCCCGTTTATGCCGCAGCCAACTCTCTGAACTATATCGGCCATCACGGCATGGCTCTTACTCAAAAAACCTGTGGTGCCTGCGCACAGTGCTATCTCAACCTGACCGGCGGCATCTGCCCTATTGTAGACTGCACCAAAAGCTTGATTAACGGTCAGTGCGGCGGCGCCAAGAACGGCAAGTGCGAAATTGACCCCAAGAAGGATTGCGCCTGGGAGAAGATTTATCAGCGTTTGGAGAAGCAGGGCCGCCAGGCGGATTTCGTGAAGCAGCCCGTTCAGCTGCGCGACTACAACAAGGTCAACGTTAAGGTGATTACCGAGTATGTCACCGCCATTCGTGAAGGCCGTTTGGACGGCTATTACGGCGGTGTGCATCCCTGTGAGAACAAGGAGCTGTGCGAGCACATTTCCCTCCAGCGATTCCCCCAGCCGGAAACCGTTGTCATCCCCACCTCCATGCATGCCGGTGCCCCTGCTACCCCCATCGTTAAGGT
>JAKSQI010000170.1 GCA_024404215.1 Oscillospiraceae bacterium | reverse complement strand
TGGATCCTTTGCCCCCACAGAGATGAAAATGTCCAGCCGTTCCGCAGTAGACATCTGCACTTCAGGAGTTCCTGCAGAAATACTATTATCAGCTTGTGCGATATTCACAGCCAAAGAATCATTATCCATAGGCAAGAATATACAAAGCCCGACGTTCTGCCGGGCCTTTGTAGGAATAATTTCCTAAGCTACATGCTCAATGCAGCAGGCTTTTTGAACAAGCCGTTCAGCAATTCACCATACATGGTCTGCAGAATATGGGGGAAATAATTGAAACCGGAAATAGTTCTTGTATTGAAAATTGCGGTACAATTATCAAGCCATGCCTGCTGGCCAGCCATACCAGTCAAGCACCATGCACCCTGCCAGTGAACAAGAAGATTCTTGTTGGGAAGACCATCTTCCATTCCAGGCACAGCGGAATACTGAATCCTACCAGCCGTTTCCAGGTTAGCAGGATCACCAGCGGTCTTACCCGCAATGAAAGCATTCAAGGTATTCAGCACCTGTGCAGCGCGCGGATCCTGGGTCCAGTAGTAGTCCCAAGCAATACGCCAGGGAATACGGACGGATTCCTGGTGGAACATCCAGTAAGTCTTATCGGCACTGTGGTTGTTGGGATTGATTGCCTTACCCGTGTAATCCACCCAGTCCGGGAACACGCCGGTACCGGCTGCCTGAACCGCCAACATGAAATCATACATGGTGTTCAGGACACCAGTCCAATCATGGGCAGGATTCGGGTCAACCATAGCGAAGAGCTTTAGTGCTACGGGAGAGAAATAGCTCAGGTTGTAAGCACTGGTTTCTCTCTTCCATGTAGGAGTATCACCAGAATAAATCAACTTCGTGGGGCTAATTTCCTTATCCCACATATCGTTGACAATCAGCAAGGCATCGTTGAGGTATTCAACAACACCAGTCGCATAGTAGGTAAGGATAAGAGAGGTTGCAATATCCAGATCCGCATCAGTTGCAGAAGATGTATTTGCGGCGGAAGCCAGAGATTCATAGGAATAGGTTCCCGTTCTCCAGGGCATCAGGTTGGTAGTACCAAGATAGGTACGATAACCTCTGTTATAAGTCCACAAAGAATTCAAAGTATTGTAGTCTGAAGCAAAGAAGGAAAGGAGCATTCCATAGCCAATTCCTTCGGACACAGTACAACCACGCTTCTTGTAACTGTCGGTAGCGCCTTCGATAAGGCAGTACGCATCATCGTTGGTATCCCATACCACACGTCCCGGCATCAGACCGGCTGCAAGATACGGTCCAAAAACGGCATTCCAGTCCATCGTTACAGGCGCAGTCGGATACTTGGCTGCTTCTTCCTGGTAGGTTTTGAAATACGTGGCCTTCCACTGGTCATACCAACCCATAGCGACTACGGGATTTGCTGTCGTCGGCAAAACACCATAAGCCTGTGCAGAAGGAGTGGGGCCGACCGGAGTCGGTGTAGTCGGATCTACAGCAGATGAGGATGACGGGACCGGAGTAGGTGGGACCACAGGGGAAGATGCGTCATCGCTGCCACAAGCAGACATACCAAGGGCAACACCAAGGGGTAGTGCAGCGGAAAGCAGTTTTCTTAATAGCATAAAACCTCTCTATACAATTTTGTCTAAATATACTTTAGATTAATCACTTTATTCCCTAACGTAACTAAAAAAAAAGTCTTATAATAAATAGTGTGATAACCTGTACATAAAAACACAAAAAAGGTTGCGGAATCCCGCAACCTTTTTCAAAGCGTTTTACCGAGGTAAAATTACTTCACCATGATGCGCTGAGAAAGGCCTTCTGCGCGAACCATATAGACACCAGCCTGGAGCTTGGAGAGATCCATGGTGGAAGCCTTGGCGGAAGCAACAACCTGACCCTGGAGGTTCACGATTTCAGCCTTAACTTCCTTACCGAAGGAAAGGGTACGGCCGGAAAGCTGAGCCTTGAGGGACTGACCAGCAACGGTCTTTTCGATGGCGATAGGAGAGCCAGAGCAGTTGCCAATGGAACCGATTGCAGTCAGGAGGAAGTCAGAGGAAGCGGTGAACTTCAGCTTGATTGCAGCAGTCTTGGAAAGAACAGTAGCCTGGTCAACCTTTTCGCCCCAGCCAGCTTCCTGCTTGAACTTAGACCAGTCAATGGAGGCAGCAACGCCAGTGCCCTTAGCGGCAGAAGCCTTATAGTTGTTGTACTGAGTAACGGTTGCTTCGTCTTCAACACCCAGTTCAACTGCGAAACCAGCAGTAGAAGAGTAGTTCAAGCAGATGCCCTTCCAAGCGGAGATGTCAGCACCTTCCTGGTTTTCGGAAACGATGTTGAAGCCGAAACCTGCGAAAGCGTATTCGTAAGCAGTACCGATAGCAATGTCAGCCTTGATACCACCGTATGCTTCGGCGAGGGGGCCGAAGAAGTTACCGTAGGCGTTTTCTTCAACGTCAGGGGGGAAGTTAATCTTGGAGTCACCGTTGTTCGGAGCAGCGTTATCGTCGTAGAAGTACCAGTAACCAGCGGTTTCTTCGTCAGAACCGGTAATTACCTTTCCTTCTGTATCAGAACCATCCCAGGACATGGAGGTAGAGGTCAATGCAGATGCAGAAATAGCTGCAGCGGCAATAGCGGCAAGAGTCAGTTTCTTATTCATAGTATCTCTCTCTTTTTTTGTGAATCTCCCAAAAGGGAGACAGGGTTTGTTGCAAATATATCTTTTTTTTTTGAATAAGCAATAACCTCATCTCATTTTTTTTTGCTGCTCCCCCTTTTCATTTAATCAAAATCATCAAATTTGAAAAAAAAATTGAATAAAGAACTACAGGGGTAAATAAGATTTTTTTTTTGGACTGGTCACCCGGAACGAATAGCCTGAGCGAATTGCCTAAAA
>JAKSQI010000017.1 GCA_024404215.1 Oscillospiraceae bacterium | reverse complement strand
TTGGCTACATGGCCGGTGACAGCAACGAGGTTTATTTGACCGATGAGGACGGAAGCCCTGCCTATGCGGTGATACGAGGAACTCAGGTTCAGTACATGGTCTGTGATGATGGCCGTCTTCTGGTGGATGTGGCCGGAACCACTGGCTATTGTCTGGCCTCTGCCGTTAAAGACAATTTGGAAAGTGTGGTACCTGCTCAGGTACAGTATGTTCGCACGGCGGTGAATCTGCGCACGGAGGATAACCACATTCTGGATTATCTGACTAACAAAGGGGATACCGTTGCCATCAGTGGCTGCGACTATATTCGGGATGACGGCAGCGTGCACATGTATAAGGTTGAGGTGGACGGAAACGAGGGCTACATCATGCCCTGGTATTTGGCAGGAACCTACGAGGAAGCCATGTCCAACTATGACCAGGACGGCAATTACCAGATTCACGCAGGCCGTGGTGACGGCTTCGGCGGCGGCAGCGGCGATAATCTGGATTATTTTCCCCGGGAAAAGGGTGATTTTGCGGATCAAGGCAATGTGATGCCGGATGAGGTCCGTGCCCTTTATCTGACCATTGACTCCGCGGAGCATATTGACGAGTATTTGGCCATTGCGGAGGGAACCGGCATTAACACCTTCATTTTTGACGTTCAGGACGGCGGCGGTGTCGCCTTCTCGGCCCCCTCTGTAGAACCCTACTCTCCTTCAACCTACCGGAGCGGCTATCATTCAGCCGAGGATTATCAAGGCTATGTGCAGAAGGCCAAGGATGCCGGCTACTATGTGGTAGGCCGCATTACCACCTTTACGGACTATAACCTGATTTACGATCATCCGGAGTGGTCCATTCTGGATGAGACCGGGGCGGCCAAGCTGATTAACGGCAACTACTGGCCCAGCGGCTTTAACCGCCGGGTTTGGGAATGCAAGGTTGCTCTGGCAGTAGATGCTGTCAAGCTCTGTGGCTTTAATGAAATCCAGTTTGACTATGTTCGTTTCCCGGACCTTTGCGCCGGGTATGAAGAAGCAGGTACCATTGACTACCAAAGCACCTATGGAGAAACCAAGGCTCAGGGGATTCAGCGTTTTCTGATGTATGCCACGGATGTCCTCCACGAAATGGGCGTATATGTGGGCGCCGATGTTTTCGGTGAAAGTGCCTACACTTATGTAACAGCCTATGGTCAGTACTGGCCGGCTATCAGCAATGTGGTGGATGTTATCGGCGGCATGCCCTATCCCGACCACTTCGGTTCCTATGGGGGGTATCGCCCCTGGGAGCATCCTTATGACACGGTTTATGAATGGGCCACCTATGCGGCCAGACGCCAGACGGAAATTCCCACCCCGGCCAAGGTTCGCACCTGGATTCAGTGCTATGATGCCATCCGCAGCCCCTATAATCACTATGGTGTTACGGAGGTTACCGATGAGATTCGTGGCTTGAGGGACGGCGGCTGCATGGACGGTTACATGACCTGGAACGGCAGCTCCAGCCGCAATAAATACACAGAACTGCGGGAAGCCTTCAATTATTAATGCAAAGCGAAAGGGCGCAGCCTTGGCTGCGCCCTTTCGCCTGGAAAAAGCGCCCCGGCTCAGCCGGGACGCTGCTTTTGTCAGCGAATTCAGTTTTTCAGGCTTTCCGGGGTACTATCCTTCTTTTTTAGATAGGCCAGGAAAACCAGGCAGATAATAATGGAAACCAGAGAGCTCACCGGGGCGGGAATGCCGATGTGCATCATGGTAGCTCCGGCCATGCGGCCGAAGAGAATCGTCATGGGAACACGCAGCAGGAAGGTGGTAATCAGGCTGTGTACCATGGTGAAAACGGAATGACCGCAGGCATTGAAATAAGCATTCATGATAAAGACGAAGCTGAGCATCATCTGGTCAAAAGCATAGAAGCGGACGTAGAGACGGCCGTTTTCAATAACATCCGGGTCTTTGGTGAAGAGCCGAATCAAGGCATCGCCGCGGAAGAAGGTGAAGCAGCAGAAGGCTGTGGTAATGACAAGGCAGATGAACACGCCGGTCCACATGCTTTGCCGGGCCCGCTTGGGCTGACCTGCACCAATGTTTTGGGCTGCCATGGTGGAAACGGCAGCAGAGAAGGCGATGGTGGGCATGCAGGCAATGTTCAGGGTTTTCTCCGCAATGCCGCCGGCGGCGCTGGCGGCCACGCCGAAATCATTGATGACCCGGGTAATCAGCACGAAAGAAAGGCTGACCAAAAACTCCTGCAAGGAGATAGGGATACCAATGCGGGCGATGCTTCCGCACCATTCCCGGCTGAGATGGACATCTTCGCGATGCAGGACGATGCTCTTCTTTACTATCAGGCAGGTCAGGGCTACCACAAAGCTGATAAGCTGGCTGCCAATGGTGGCAAGGGCGGCGCCGGCAGCCCCCATGTGGAAAACCTTGACCAGAATGTAGTCGGCAATGATGTTCACAACGCTGCTGACGATGACACAAATCAGGGGAGACTTGGAGTCACCAATGCCCCGCAGAATGCAGGTAACTACATTGTAGCCGGTAATGAAGACAATGCCGCAGCAGCAAATAAACAGATAGCTTTTGGTTTGGCTGATGGATTCGGCCGGGGCATTGAGCAGATGAACAATCTGCCCGGAGAAAGCCAGCAGGGGGATGGTCAGTCCAACGGCAATGACAGCAAACAAAACGATGGCACAGCCCACAACCCGGGAAATATCCCGGTGGCGGCGGGCACCGGCAAACTGGCCGACGTTAACGGTCAAACCGGTAGAAAGGCCGGCAATGGTTACCGTAATTACATACAGCAGCATGCTGGCTGTGGAGATGGCGGAGACGTCTGCCGTAGAGGCGAAACGGCCGACAATCCACATGTCTACCGTGGAATACAGAATCTGCAAAAGGTTTGCCAGCAGCAGGGGAATGGCGAAACGGGTCAGTGCCTTGGGCACAGGATCCCGAATCAGGGATTCGTTATAATCCATTCGAAAGCTCCTCAAAAAGTTATTTTTATTATCATAACAGGATTTATCTGCCTTTGCAAATTATTTACAGATAGAGTATTCCCTTTTGGGCTTGAATAGGGTAGAATAAACTAGTATAAAACCAATTATCAGACAGGAGGTGTCCGAAATGGGTGAACAGAAACCTGCCTACAAGCGCGTGCTGAGTAAAATCAGCGGCGCGGCTCTGGCCGGCGAACAGCACTTCGGACTGGACTGTGAAATTAGCAAGAATGTGTGCTCTGTCATCAAGCGCTGCCTGGATGCCGGCGTTCAGATTGGCCTGGTAGTAGGCGGCGGCAACTTCTGGCGCGGCCTGAAGGATGGCAACGGCAAGATGGAGCGCACCCGGGCTGACTATATGGGCATGATGGCCACGGTTATGAATTGCCTGGCTGTTGCCGATGTTATGGAGCAGAACGGCATTCCTGCCCGTGTGCAGACCGCCATTGAAATGCGTCAGGTTGCTGAAACCTATACCCGCCCCCGGGCTGTTGCCCATCTGGAGGACGGCAAGGTGGTCATTTTTGGCTGCGGCACCGGCTGCCCCTACTTCTCCACCGATACCGCCGGCGTACTGCGGGCTGTTGAAATCGGCGCTGACATGATTCTTCTGGCCAAGAATGTTGACGGCGTTTACAGTGCCGACCCCAAGAAGGACCCAACGGCTGTTCGCTACGACGCCATCAGCTATGAAGAGGTTTTGGCCAAGAACCTGGCGGTTATGGATTCTACCGCTACTTCCCTCGCCATGGATAACAAGATGCCTGTTGCCGTGTTTGCTCTGGAAGACCCGGAGAATATCTATCGGGTAGTCATGGGTGAGCATGTGGGAACCATTGTCAGTTGATTAAACGAAGAGGAGACAAAGACTATGTTAAGTGAATACAAGAGAAAAATGGGCAAAACCATTGAAAGTCTGAAAACCGAAAACGCTTCCGTCCGTGCCGGCCGCGCCAATGCTGCTGTCCTGGATCAGATTTCCGTAGAATACTACGGCGTGGATACTCCTATCAATCAGGTAGCTACCGTTGCGGTTCCGGACCCCCGCACCATTACCATTACCCCCTGGGATCGTAACAGCCTGAAGCTGATTGAAAAGGCCATTCAGATGTCTGAGCTGGGCATCAATCCCCAGAACGACGGCAAAATGCTGCGCCTGGTATTCCCTCAGCTGACGGAGGAGCGCCGTAAGGAGCTGGTTAAGCAGGTTAAGGGCTATGGTGAAAATGCCAAGGTAGCTATCCGCAACATCCGCCGTGATGCCATGGATGACCTGAAGGCCATGAAGAAAAACGGCGAGCTCACCGAGGATGACCTGAAGGATGTGGAAAAGGACCTGCAGAAGCTCACCGATGACCACATCAAGGAAATTGATGGGGTTACTGCTGCCAAGGAAAAGGAACTGTTTGCAATCTAATGGGATTGTTTAAAAAGAAAAGAATTAACGAGGCGGGGAAGCCGGATTTCAGTCGGCTCCCCCGCCATGTTGCCATCATACTGGATGGCAACGGCCGCTGGGCCAAGAAACGGGGGCTGCCCCGTAAGGCCGGCCATGCCGTTGGGGCGGAGACCTTCCGAACCATGGCAACCTATTGCCGGGATATTGGCATTGAATACCTGACGGTGTATGCTTTTTCCACCGAAAACTGGAAACGGCCCCAGCAGGAGGTGGATGCCATTATGAAGCTGCTGGAGGACTTCCTGCGGGAGGCGGTAAGGGATTTGGAAAAAAACCGGGTCCGTATCCGCATTTTGGGGGATTTGGAGCCCCTGTCTCCGGAACTGAAAAGGATGATTGCCCGGACAGAGGAGGAATCCTCTGTTTATCCGGACGCCCAGGTTAATATCTGTGTGAACTATGGCGGCCGGGCCGAAATCCTGCATGCGGCAGAGTGCTTCTACCGGGAGCATCCCGGCCACGAAGGCTCTCTGTCTGAGGAGGATTTGAACGCCTATCTTTATACCGCCGGCATGCCTGAGCCTGACCTGCTGATTCGTCCCGGCGGGGAATGCCGCCTGTCCAATTTCCTTATGTGGCAGACGGCCTATTCGGAGCTTTATTTTACCGATACCCTGTGGCCGGACTTTACTACCGATGACATGGACCGGGCTCTGGTAGCCTTCCAAAGCCGGGACCGCCGTTTTGGCGGGGTTAAAGCATAAAGGCCCTTGAATGGAAAAGGAGCGGAAGCCATGAAAACAAGAATTCTTACAGCTGTGGTGGCTGTTCCTGTGTTGTTTGTCGTTCTGTTTTTCCTGCCCCCGATTTTTCTGGCTGTTTTGACAGCCCTGCTCTGTGCCGTGGGGGCTTTGGAATTCATCCGCGCCACGGCAGCGGATTTGCCTGGGCTGCTGAAATACCTGACGGCGGTTTTTGCTGCCCTGCTGCCTTTGGCTTCTCAGGTGAACCGGGCCGGCGTCTCGCTGGCCGTCATGATGGTGTTCTTGCTTTGCCTTTTCGGCATTGCCATTCGCCGTTATGAAAAGGAAAAGCCGATATCGGTTACGGGGCTGCTGGCATGTCTCTTTGCCGGTCTGCTCTATCCCACACTGCTGGGGGCCTTGAATGGACTGAAGGGCATGGAAAACGGCCATCTTCTGGTGCTGCTGCCCATTGTGGTTACCTTCTGCTGTGACAGCAGTGCTTATTTTGCCGGTGTGTACCTGGGTAAGCACAAGGTTACTCCCCTGGTCAGCCCCCATAAATCCGCAGAAGGCTTTGTCGGCGGCATCCTTGGGGGAATCCTGCTGCTGATGCTTTATGGCGGCATTTTGGCTTTGGCTACCGAGCTGACCGTGAACTTCGGCCTGCTTGCCGTCTACGGCCTTTTAGGCAGCTTGGCCTGTGAGCTTGGGGATCTGTCCTACTCCCTGATTAAACGCCAGTGCGGCGTCAAGGACTACGGTAATCTGATTCCGGGTCATGGCGGTGTGCTGGATCGTTTTGACAGCATGTCCTTTGTGGCGCCGGTTCTCTATGCCATGGTGCTGCTGCTCCCGGCGATTCATTAACAATACTTAGGGCTGCGCTGCAAGGCGGCACAGCCCATTTTCTATTCAGTCCGAAAATACGGACGGAGGTAACGCATGGACTTTTTACCGGTTTCGGTTCTGGGTTCTACCGGTTCTATCGGAACACAAACCCTGGATGTATGCCGCAGATTGGGCATCCCCGTGGTGGCCCTCTGCGCCAACAAAAGCATAGACCTGCTGGAGGCTCAGGCCAGAGAGTTTCAGCCCCTTCTGGTGGCTGTGACCGATAAAACGGCAGGTGAAACGCTTAAAATGCGTCTGTCGGATACACCCTGCCGGGTGATTATCGGAGAAGAGGCGGCGCAGGAAGCGGCTGCCTTGCCGCAGGCGGGGGTGGTGGTTACGGCTATGGTTGGAACCTCCGGCCTGCTGCCTACCATGGCAGCCATCCGGGAAGGAAAGCGCATCGCTCTGTCCAACAAGGAAACCCTGGTGTGTGCCGGCAGTCTGGTTATGGCAGCGGCCAAAGAGCATGGGGCAGAAATTATCCCTGTGGACAGCGAGCATTCTGCCATTTTCCAATCCATGGATAACAAAGCAGGCATTCGGCCCACCGGCCTGAAGCTGACGGCCTCCGGCGGTCCCTTTCGGGGCATGAGCTGGGATGAGGTTCGCCTTCTGCCGCCGGAACGGGCTCTGAAGCATCCCAACTGGAGCATGGGTGCCAAGGTAACCATTGATTCGGCATCCATGATGAACAAGGGGCTGGAGCTGATTGAGGCCATGCATCTGTTTCAGATGAAGCCGGAGTCTATTGAAATTCTGGTTCATCCCCAAAGCATTGTTCACTCCGCTGTGGAATATGCAGACGGTTCCGTTATTGCCGAACTGGGGGTGCCGGATATGCGCCTGCCCATTCAGTATGCCCTTACCTATCCGGAACGCATGGTCTGCCCGGTTCAGCCCCTGAAGCTGGCACAGTTGGGCAGCCTAACCTTTGAGTCCCCCAATCTGAATACCTTCCGCTGCCTGGGGCTGGCCATGAAGGCTGCCGGACAGGGGATGAGTGCCTGCTGTGTCATGAATGCGGCCAATGAAATTGCCGTTGGCCTCTATTTGAAGGGGCAGCTGACCTTTGGCGGCATTTATGAAACCGTTGCCGCCGTCATGGAACGCCTGTCCAAGCATCAGGCCGGAAGTCTGGAGGATGTACTGGCTTTGGACCGGGAAGCAAGACGGGAGGCAGCAGCCGTTTCGGCTGTTGGTTAAGCCTATGCAGCTGGTATATATTCTTATTGCCATTCTTGCCTTTGGCATTCTAATTGCCGACCATGAGCTGGGCCATTTCCTCACGGCACGTCTGTGCGGCATCCGTGTTAACGAGTTTGCCATTGGCATGGGACCGGCCCTGTTTAAAAAGCAGGGAAAGGAAACCCTCTATGCCCTTCGCCTGATTCCTGTGGGCGGTTATTGCGCCATGGAGGGGGAGGATGTGGACACCGGGGACCCTCGTGCCTTTTCGGTTCAGCGGCGGCTGAAAAAGTTTCTGGTTCTCATTGCCGGAGCTCTGAACAATCTGATTCTGGGCTTCCTGCTGGTGGCTGTTCTGGTGTTCAGCTCCAACAGTGGTTTTGTAGTACCTACCGTCACAGGCCTTGCGGATGGCTTCCCTCAGGCGGGGGAACAAGGGCTTTTGGCAGGCGATACCATTTACAGCATTGATGGCTTTCGCCTCTATTACAGCAACGACCTGTCTACGGCCATGTCCCGCTCCCGGGACGGCGTGGTGGACATGGTGGTTGTCCGTGATGGAAAAAGGGTTCTTCTGGAGGACTATGAGCTGGTTCCAAGGGAATACGATGGCGTTCTTCGCTATGGCATCAATCTGCAGTGGCAGGATGCTACCTTTGGTGGCCGGCTGAAGTACAGCCTCTACACTACCTACAACTTTGTGCGGCTGATTCGTTTCAGCCTTTCTGACCTTTTTACCGGCGCCGTTGGTTTAAAGGATATGTCAGGGCCGGTTGGCATTGTCAGCACCATCAGCGAGGTTGGAACGGCCTCGGAAAACACAAAGGAAGGTCTGCTGAATGTACTCTTTTTGGTGGCCTTTATTGCTGTTAATCTGGCGGTAATGAATTTGCTGCCTATTCCGGCTTTGGACGGCGGCCGGGTCTTTTTCCTGGTGGTTACCTGGTTGCTGGAAACAATTCTCCGCCGACCCTGCAATCCCAAGGTGGAGCAATATATCCATTCGGTAGGGATGATTTTGCTTTTGGCCCTTATGGCCGTAATTATGATTAGTGATGTGGTGAAATTAATTTATGGCTAAGAAACAGATTATGGTGGGCGGTCTGCCCCTGGGCGGCGGTGCCCCGGTGCTTCTCCAGTCCATGACGAATACGAAAACAGAGGATGTGGCGGCTACCGTAGCCCAAATTCACCGTCTGGAGCAGGCTGGCTGTGACTTGGTTCGGGTAGCGGTTCCTACCATGGAAGCAGCGGAGGCCATCAGCACTATTAAGGAGAAAATCCATATTCCTTTGGTGGTGGATATTCATTTTGATTATCGTCTGGCCCTTGCTTGTGCCGAGCGGGGGGCGGATAAAATTCGCATCAATCCCGGTAACATTGGCGGAGAGGACCGGGTAAAGGCTGTGGTTGAGGCCTGCCGGGCCCGCAGTCTGCCCATTCGTATCGGCGTTAACGGGGGCAGCCTGGAAAAATCTCTGCTGGAGAAGTACGGAAGACCTACGCCGGAGGCCATGCTGGAATCCGCCATGGGTCACGTCCGTCTGCTGAGTAAGTTTGATTTTGATGATATCTGCATCTCTGTGAAGGCGTCTGAAGTGCCTTTGACCATAGCGGCCTACCGGCTCCTTCATGAGGCTACGGATTATCCCCTGCATTTGGGGGTTACCGAAGCCGGTACGGAATATGCCGGCATTATCAAGTCAGCGGTGGGTATCGGTACCTTGCTCAGTGAAGGCATTGGTGATACCATTCGCGTTTCCCTCACGGCAGAGCCGGAAAAGGAAATCAAGGCCGGGCTGGAAATTCTAAAGGCTGCCGGTCTGCGCCGGGGCGGTGTGGAGTTTATCTCCTGCCCGACCTGCGGCCGCACGAAAATTAACCTGATTGAAACGGCCTCTGAGGTAGAGCGTCGCCTGCAGGGCTGTAAGAAGGATATAACCGTTGCCGTCATGGGCTGTGTGGTGAACGGACCGGGGGAGGCATCCCGGGCCGACTACGGCATTGCCGGCGGAGACGGCGAGGGTGTGCTCTTCCGCAAGGGTCAGACCATCAAAAAGGTTCCCATGGAGCATTTGGTGGATGAACTGATGGCTCTGATTGAAGAGAATGAAGGCACCTGATTTCGCTGAAAAGGAGGGACTGTGGTGAGCGAAGCCATCCCTTTTTATGATATGTTCCCCAATTGCTGCCGGGATGGCGGCAGTTTGGAAATCCTATTGGAAAACTCAAAAGTAAAAAGTGCTAAGATTAACCGGGCTGACCGTACCATGGAGCTTAGCCTGGCCATGTCGGCTCCGGCAGCCCCGGTGGAGCTGTCTCTGATTGAACAGGCCATAGCCAAGGAATTTCGATTAAATCAGGTTGCCGTTCAGGCATCCTTCCCCAAGGCCAAGGAAGAAAAAAAGGGGCATGTGTCCAAGGTGCTTATGGGTCACCCGCCTAAAAAACCGCCGGTGATAACCCCCATGCGAGAGCTGACCCTGGATACCGGCCGCTGTGTGGTGGAGGGCCAGGTTTTTGAGGTTACCACCCGGGAAATTCCCCGGGCCAGAGCCTGGGTTCTGACCTTTGATATGACCGATCTGGCCGGTTCGGTTCATGTATCCCGCTTTCTCAAGGATGAGAATGCCAAAGCCATTGCCGAATCGGTAACGGATGGCATGTGGCTGCAGGTAGGCGGCCGCCTGGAAACGGATAAATTCTATTCCGATATTGTGCTGAGCCCGGACTATATTGTTACCATTCCCCCTGCAGAGAGCCGCAAGGACAAGGCGGAGGAAAAGCGGGTGGAGCTGCACCTGCATACCACCATGTCCAACATGGACGCCCTGACCAACACCAAGGCCGCGGTAAAGCGGGCCATCAGCTGGGGGCACCCGGCCATTGCCATTACCGACCACGGCGTGGTGCAATCCTTCCCGGATGCCAGGAAGGCAGCCGGTGACAAAATCAAGATCCGCTACGGTGTGGAGGGCTACTATCTCAACGATGTGGACGACAAGCTGGCAGTTTTTGGCCCGGTTACCGGAAGCCTGCAGGATGGAATTGTTGTCTTTGATATTGAAACCACGGGCCTGGATTCCCAAAAGGACCGTATCACCGAAATTGGTGCGGTTCTGCTGAAGAACGGGGAAGAGACCGCCCGCTATCAGACCTTTGTAAACCCGGAAAGAAGTATTCCGGCGAATATTACAGCCCTAACCGGCATCCGGGACAGCGATGTGGCGGATGCGCCTTCTCAGGAGCAGGCAGTTCGGGACTTTTTGGCCTTTGTCGGTGACCGACCGGTGGCGGCCCATAATGCCGGCTTTGATGTGGGCTTTATTTATGAGGCCTGTCAGCGTTACGGCATAGAGTACGAGCCCGCCTATGTGGACACCTTGGCCCTGGCACGCAGTCTGATGCCGGAACTGAAGAATCACAAGCTGGATACGGTGGCCAATAAGCTGAGCCTGCCTCAGTTCAACCACCATCGGGCTTCGGATGATGCGGTTACGGCAGGCCTGATTCTGGCTAAAATGCAGGAGTATCTGGAAAAGGCCGGGGTTGAGCGGACGGAGGACATTAACCCCTATCTCAGCAATCTCCGCCGGCAGACGGCCCTGAACAAGCGCTTTAAGCCCAAGCATATCATTATTCTGGCCCAAAATCAGGCCGGAATCAAGAATCTATACAAAATCATAACGGCCAGCCATTTGGAAAGCTTCCGCCGCTATCCCATAGTAACCAAAAGCCTGCTGATGCAGCACCGGGAGGGCCTGATTATCGGTTCCGCCTGTGAAGCCGGCGAGGTCTTCGGCCTCATTGCGGACCACCGCAGCCGGCTGGAGCAGCGACGGCTGGCAGAATTCTACGATTATCTGGAAATCCAGCCCATCTGTAACAACCGCTTCATGCTGCGGGGAGAGAACCCCAAAGCGGCCAATGAGGAAGAGCTGCGGGACATGAATCGCCGGGTTGTGGAGCTGGGACAGGAACTGGGCAAGCCGGTAGTGGCAACCTGCGATGTCCATTTTCTGGACCCGGAGGACGAGGTTTTCCGTCATGTTCTTCTGGCAGCCAAGGAGTTCTCCGATGCCGATGAGGAACTGCCTATCTATTTCCGCACCACCGATGAAATGCTGGAGGAGTTTGCCTATTTGGGTGAAGAGAAGGCCTACGAGGTTGTTGTCACCAACACCCGTAAAATTGCCGATTCCTGTGATGTGGTCAGACCCCTTCCTCCGGAAATACTCTATCCCCCTAAAATTGAACACAGTGCCGACCAGCTGAAGGACCTGGTTTATGGACGCATGCACGAGCTCTACGGTGAAAACCCGCCGGAGCTTATCACTCAGCGTCTGGAAACAGAGCTCAGCGGTATTTTGGGCCGCGGTTATGATGTTATCTACATGTCTGCCCAAAAGCTGGTTGCCGACTCTCTGGCCCATGGCTATCTGGTTGGCTCACGAGGCTCTGTTGGCTCCTCTTTGGTTGCCTATATGTCCGGTATTACCGAGGTTAACTCCCTGCCTTCCCATTACCGCTGCCCCAATTGCCGCCACACCGATTTTGAAGCGGGCAAGGACTATGGCTGCGGTGCCGACATGCCGGATGCCCTATGCCCGGTCTGCGGCAGCCCCTATAAAAAGGAGGGCTTTTCCATCCCCTTTGAAACCTTTTTGGGCTTCGGCGGTGACAAGGTTCCGGATATTGACCTGAACTTTTCCGGTGAGTATCAGGCCAATGCTCACCGTTATACCAACACCCTGTTTGGCCGTGAGCACGTATTCCGGGCCGGTACCATTGGTACGGTTGCCGAGAAGACAGCTTTCGGTTATGTCAAAAAGTATCTGGAGCGTACCGGAAAAACCGTCTCCTATGCGGAAATGAATCGCCTGGCCAAGGGCTGTGTTGGTGTAAAGCGCACCACCGGCCAGCACCCCGGTGGTCTGGTTGTTATCCCTCAGGACATGGAAATCACCGATTTCTGCCCGGCACAGCACCCGGCTGATGATGCGGACAGCGACATTATTACCACCCATTTTGAATACCACTGCATGGAAGCCAACCTGCTGAAGCTGGATGAGCTGGGCCACGATGATCCCACCATGATTCGCATGCTGGAGGACATGACAGGGGTGGATGCCAAGGAAATCCCTCTGGATGACCCGGAAACCATGGCCATTTTCAAATCCCCGGAGCCCTTGAAGCTGGAAAGGGGCGACCCTATTATCGGCGAAACCGGCTCTATCGGCATTCCGGAGTTTGGCACCTCCTTTACCCGTCAGATGCTGGTGGATACCCAGCCGGAAAAGTTTGATACCCTGGTTCGTCTGTCCGGTTTCTCCCACGGCACGGATGTGTGGCTGGGCAACGCCAAGGACCTGATTCTGTCCGGTACAGCGGATGTTAATCAGACCATCGGCTGCCGTGACGATATTATGCTCTATCTCATTTCCTGTGGCATGCCTGAGAAGCGAAGCTTTAAAATCATGGAGGCGGTTCGTAAAGGCCGTGGCCTGCCGGAGGGTGCTGAGGAGGAAATGTCCGCTGCCGGTGTACCGGACTGGTACATTGAATCCTGCAAAAAAATCAAGTATCTTTTCCCCAAGGCCCATGCTGTCGCTTATGTCATGATGGCCTTCCGCATTGCCTGGTTCAAGGTTCACAAGCCGCTGGCCTTTTACAGTGCCTACTTCTACCGTCGCAGTGAAAAGGGCAACTTTGATGCGGTGATGATGTGCAACGGTTTGGAACGGGTGCGGAACAAAATCAATGAAATCAAGAACAATCCGGATTCTACCACTAAGGAAGACGATTTGCTGACCACCCTGGAGGCCTGCTATGAGTTTTACAAGCGGGGCTTTACCTTTGCTCCGGTGGACCTGTATGAATCCGATGCCAAACGCTTTCTGCCCGATTGGGAGAATAATCGTCTGATTCCTCCCTTTGTAGCCATTGGCGGCCTGGGTGAGTCAGCGGCACTGGATATTGTTGAAAAGCGAAAGGATACGGTTTTTGTGTCTGTAGAGGAATTCTCTGCTGCCTGCAGCAAGGTGTCCACGGCCCATGTGGACCAGCTCCGTGAGCTGGGAGCCCTGCGGGGAATGCCGGAAACCAGCCAGCTGAACCTCTTTGAATTTTAACTTAATGAATTAGTAAAAGTTTTTGTGCATGTTATAGCGGTTTGTGCTGTACAAAACCTAGGGTTTTGTGCTATAATACAGCTATCTAACAGGCAAAGAGGCCTGAACATCCGTCCAGGCCTCTTTGTTTTGAGTAGGGAGGAGAGGCCGATGTACCAAATCGGCGATGTGGTTCTTTACAGTACGGATGGCGTTTTTCGCATCCATGAGCTGGCGGTAAAGAAAATAGGAAGAACCAAAGCAAAATACTATGTTCTTCGCTCGGTGTATCGTGAGAGCTCAGTGATTTATGTCCCGGCAGGGGAGGGCGGTTTGGAAGACCGCATGCATCCGGTACTTTCACGGGAAGAGGTTAACAGCCTGCTGGAGGACATGCCCGGCTGCCAGTGGGTCTGGGTAGAAAACGAGAATGAGCGCAAGCTCCGTTGCAAAGAGGTGCTGTCCGGTGGGGACCGCCGTGCGGTTATCGGCATGATTCGTGCCCTGCGGGAGCACCGAATCCGGCAGGAAGCGGCAGGCAAAAAAATGCACCTGTCCGATGAACGCTTTTTGAAGGAAGCCGAACGGGTGCTCTACGATGAAATTGCCCATGTTATGGAAATCCAGCCCAACGATGTGGTGGGTATGGTAGCTGAACGCCTTGGAATTGTATAACAAAAAAGACTGCTCCGTCCGGAGCAGTCTTTTTTTGCGGAATCAGGTAACGAGGCCAAAAATCAAAAAGGCCAAAGTGGCAAGGGCCGCGCTGATGAGGGCATAAGGGAGCTGAGAGGAGGCATGGCTCAGATTGTCAATTTCGCAGGTGGCGGAGGACAGTACGGTGGCATCGGAATAGAAGCAGGCGTGGCTGCCGAATACGCCGCCGGACACTACGGCACCCAGCGTGAGCAAAACGTTTCCGTTCAGGGCTAAGGCCAGGGGAACCACAATGGAAACGGCTACCGCCTCAATGCCCCAAAAGGAACTGGTGACAAAGGTCAGCACGGCAATGATAACAAAGATAATGGCGGGCAGAGTGGCACCGTTCATCACCGGGGCGGCCAGTTCAATCACAAATTCCGAAAGGCCCATCTCGCCGCAGGCTGTTTTAATCATGAAGGAGGCCAGCAGAATGGCAAGAACCGGAAGGATGTCTGCAAAGCCGGCGAAAAAAAGCTCCACAAAGCGGGTGAAGGTCATCTTCTTCCGGGGCAGATACAGCAGCATGCAGGCGGCCAGTGCCAAAACAATGGCAACCAGCATGTTGGAGGTGACAATGGTTACCCCAATCAAAACGGCGATGGGCAAGAGGAAATCAATCATGTTGCCTTCCTTTGCTTCCTGCTTTGGGGGATAATCCGTTGCCATTCCGGCCATGGCAATATCCACGGAGGGGACATTGTGCAGCTCCGGCTCGACCCGCTGTTCCCGGGCATTGGCATCCCGGTAGGCCCTTTTCATGGCCCCCAGCTTCGGCAGACTGCCCAGGGCACAGAGGAAGACCACCAGCAGGGCACAGATGGGATAGAACATGTAGGGCAGCACCTTGAGGTAGACGCTCATGCCGTTGGTAAAGCCCATGCCTTGAATAATGGGCTCCTGAATGAAGACACCGGAGTAGAAAACTACCCAGGTGGAAAAGGGAATCAAAGCACAGACCGGGGCACCGGTGGAGTCTATCACATAGGCCAGCGCCTGCCGGGGGATTCGACGGCGGTCGCAGACCTCGTTCATGCAGGTGCCGATAGTCATGATGTTCAGGTAGTCATCCACAAAAATGATGATGCCCATGACGATGGAGGTCAGCAGAACAGAGCGCTCGCTTTTGCAGAAGCGGCTCAGCAGATTGGAAAAGCCCAGGGTGCCCTTGGCTTCCTTTAACAGGAAAATAAAGCCGCCGAAGAGCCCGCATAGTGTGAGAATGTATTGGTTGTCCGCGTTGGAGATTTCTGATAACAGCAGCTCGCACCAGGGAATAATAAAACGGAAGCCGTGCATGATGATATAGGCAATCAGGGTGCCGAAAATCAGGGCTTCAAAGGATTTCTTGGTTTTCAGAGCAAAGACCAGCATAGCCAGCGGCGGAATCAAGGTTAAAAAACCATAATTCATAAGAATTCCTCCATAAGCTCAGCCGGCCATCGGCAGATGGCCGGCTGAACAGGCTGTGTTGCTTAGAGCTGCAGCTCGGTGCGGCGAATCAGGTCGTCCTGAGAATCCTTGTAGACCTCAACAAAATAAGCGGAGAAGCCGGCAATGCGAACCACCAGGTCCTTGTAGTTTTCCGGGTGGGCCTGGGCATCCTTCAGGGTTTCGGCGGAA
>JAKSQI010000169.1 GCA_024404215.1 Oscillospiraceae bacterium | reverse complement strand
CACTTTAAACAAAAGCAAGATAGCCAATTTATACATTATAACCAATCCCTGCTTTGATAAAAGCCCCTGCCAAATGGCAGAGGCTTTTGTTTCATCGGGCGTAAAGCAGACCCACTAAATAGTTGACCAGTCGAACCGGCAGAAGCTTAATCAGCACGCACAATACGCTGTAAGGGAAGCTCAGCGCCATAACAGGCTTGCTGTTTTTACGAAGGGCAATTTTGGCCAGCTTGGTCCCCGCCTTTTCAGCTGTCATGCCCTTCTGCTCGTCCCTTTCCATGCCTGCCACACTGCGGGCAATGCGGCCATGATAGACATCATCACCCACTATGGTTTTCTGCCTGGCATCCGTAAAGCCGGTGCAGATATCCCCGGGCTCCACAGCGCAGGCGGTAATGCCGAAGGGGCGCAGCTCGTTGGCCAGGGCCAGCATGTAGGTATTTATGGCGGATTTGCTGCAGGAATAGAAGGCCTGAAAGGGTATGGCTGCCGGAGCAGCCACGGAGCTGACGCTGACAATGCGCCCGCTCCCCTGCCGGCGCATGGCAGGAATTACAGCCCTCGTCACATGAACCATGCCAAAAAAGTTTACCTCCAGTTGCCGTTTGGCCTCCTCCGGGGGAGTAAACTCAATGGCGCCGGAAATGCCAAAGCCGGCATTGTTTATGAGGATATCAATCCGCCCGGCCTGACGGAGGACCTCCTCCACGCCAGCCTCCACAGCAACCGGATCCGTAACATCCACCGACAGATGGATGACCCCTTCCGGGCTTCGCTCACGGCGGCTGAATTCATAAACCTGACAGCCGGCCTGCAACAGGCTCTCACAGGCAGCCCTTCCGATGCCGGAGGAGCCCCCGGTTACCAGACAGACCCGCGTGCTCACAGGTCGTAATGGCTGAGTACATCCGCAATAATGTCTACAGCTTCGTCAATCAATTCATAGGTATGGCTGGCCATCAGGCTGGTGCGCAGCAGACACTCATGCTGGGCTGTTGCAGGGGGCAGCGAGCTGTTCACATACACACCGTGCTCGTAAAGATCCTTGGCAATGGTCAGCGTAGGAATCTCTTCATAGGTATAAATGGGGATAATGGGAACCCGCTCACCATTGGAGGGGCGCATTTTAATATTCTTCTCATTGAGCTTCTGCCGCATGTAAAGGGCGTTGTTCTGCAGCTTTTCCACCAATTCCGGATGAGCCTCCAGCTGGCGCAGGGCCGCTAGGGCCGCAGCCGCATTGGCAGGGGGCAGTGAAGCGGAGAAGATGAAGGGACGGGAGGCATGCTTGACATACTCCACCACCCGCTCACCGGCAGCCATGTAGCCGCCCAGAGAAGCCAAAGACTTGGAGAAGGTGCCCATGTAAATATCCACCTGGTCCTCCAGACCATAATAGCTGGCCGTGCCTCGGCCGCCTTCGCCCAAAACACCCAGGCCATGGGAATCATCTACCATTACGCGGGCTCCGTATTGCTTGGCCAGGCGACAGATTTCCGGCAGATTGGCAATATCGCCACCCATGGAGAACACACCGTCGGTAACAATCAAGCAGCCCTTGTCCGCCGGTACCCGCTGCAGCTTGGCCTCAAGATCGGCCATGTCGTTATGCTCAAAGCGGAGCATTTTGCCATAGCTCAAGCGACAGGCATCGTAAAGGCTGGCATGGTTTTCTTTATCCATGATGACATAGTCATTGAGGCCGACAATGGTACTGACAATGCCAAGATTGGTCTGGAAACCGGTAGACCAGGTCATGACCGCATCCTTGCGCAGGAAGGATGCCAGCTCCTGCTCCAGTTCCAGGTGCAGCTTCAGTGTGCCATTAAGAAAACGAGAACCGGAACAGCCGGAGCCCAGGGTCTGATAAGCTTCCACGCCGGCGGCAATAACCTCCGGGCAGGTGGTCAGCCCCAGATAGTTGTTGGAGCCAAGCATGATACGACGCTTGCCCTCCATGATAACCTCTACATCCTGCTTGGATTCCAAAGCATGGAAATAAGGGTAAATCCCCATATCCTTTACTTCATCCGCCATGCCGCGTTTGTTACATTTTTCAAATAAATCAATCATGATGCTCCCCCTCTTAATGTTCACCGTCAAGGGTGGGATACCCCTTGCCGGGTCAGACAATGGTTCACCTGCTCTAGATGAACAGGGCCAGTATAGCCTTTTTTGCGTCATTTGTCAATTTTGCGGATATAGCTTAATATAATCTTAAAGGATTTAGTATTATTGCCCAGTCTCTAATGGTGCAGTCCCCTTTTGGAGCCTTGTTTCCTCCCGCTTTTTCTCTCCGCTTTTCCCGCTTCTGTACTTGCAGACAGAGGCTTTTTATGGTATATTATGCTTTAACAAATTGCTGTAATTAAGGGAGAACTGCGCCCATGCGAATGAGAAAAAAACCGAATCTGATTCCCCGTATGGAGCGCTGTGCTAACCTGCTAGTCACAGAACCGGAATCCATGCGAGGCCACTGGCTGGAGGGCACCTCCTACCGCCACCTGTATTTGGAAATCGGTTGCGGCAAGGGTAGCTTTACTGCCAAAACCGCTGCCACCCTGCCGGATGTGCTTTATGTAGCTGTAGAACGGGTGCCGGATGCCATGGTAGTTGCCATGGAACGTTGCTCAGAAGAGGGCCTCAGCAATGTCCGCTTTATTGACATTGACGCCGGAAAGCTCTGTGACCTTTTTGCCCCCGGAGAAGCAGACCGTATCTACATCAATTTCTGTGACCCCTGGCCTAGCCGTCGCCATGAAAAGCGCCGTTTGACTGCCCCCGGTTTTCTCTACCGTCCTTCTGCCGCGCCGGCCTTGCGTTTTGACTATGTCCTTCGTCTGGTCCCGGTTCTCATGGTGTGTAGGGCGGTGTGTTCAACGCCCTGGAATGTATTCACCGTGTCA
>JAKSQI010000168.1 GCA_024404215.1 Oscillospiraceae bacterium | reverse complement strand
CATCCTCGCGTGAATTTGCCGTGTAAGGATAATAAAGCCGCCATTTTGCTGTTCAAAAAGAGCAGCAAAATGGCGGTTTTTGATATGCTTCCAACAGTCAAGCATTTTAATGGTTATTCGTCTTTTGTGTCGGTTTCATTTGTTGGCTCGGTATCTGTGCTTTCCGGTTCCTCTGCTTTGGGGGCTGCTGCCTTCTTGGGGCTGAGGAAGGCCCAGACTGCAAAGATGCCAACAAGAATGAAGAGAATGGGGAAGATGCCCGGTAGGGTGGGGCTGAAGCTGCTGATAAAGTTATGCTTGCTGACCTGAGTCATGGCCAAAAGGGGGACGGACACCATGGAAATGCCCTTGGCCGATGCCAGACGGGCAGCTTCCGTGAAGGCCGGCTGCAGGTAGAGATAGAGGGCTGAGAAAAGGACGGTAATCAAGAGCCAGGGCCAGCCCTTGCTGCCCCGGAAAAGGTGGTTCAAAAGCCCGATGCAGACGGGAATGGCCATGAAAAGAATGATGCCGACATTGCTGCCGGTTCCCCCTGCCAGCGTGCAAATCAGCTGGCCGATAAAGCCACCGATTAAACCGGCCAAAATGGACATGGCGACAGAGCCTTGACGGACGGGGGTCTTTGTGTTCGCCTCGGCGTCCATTGCTTCCTCTGCTTCGGTCGGAAGCTCCGGTGCAGCATCTGACGCAGCATCTGACAGCTCCTCAGCCTTTTCCAAAAGAACTTCCGTGATTTCTGTTTTATTTTCGGCGGCGGTTTCGGCCGCAGTTTCCAGCTCTGTTTCGTCTGCCATAAATGTGGCCCTCCTTGTGTTTTATTCCCGTTCATTGTATCAGCCCGGGGGCATCCGGGCAAGTGAACGAATTGTAAAATTATAAATAAGAAGCCGAGGGGGGATATCTGCAAAAACAGCCGTGCACGCAAGCGTGCGCGGCTGTTAACCTGCGGGTTGTGGCTTACTTCAGACCGGCCAGCTCCAGAATCTGAGGAATCTTGGATTCCCAGCCAAGAGACATGATGTGAACACCCTGGCAGTAGGGCTTGCACTCACGAATCAGACGGGCGGCAATTTCAACACCGGTGATACCGGCCTTGGTCTTCTCCTTGTCGGCCTTGAGCTCGTCAAACATGGATTCGGGAATACTGATGCCGGCGATGTTGTTATTCATGAAACGGCACATGCCTACATTCTTGGGGATGATGATACCAACCTGAACGGGCTTGCCGAACTGCTTGGCCTTTTCCATGAAGGCAGCAAACTTTTCAGGCTCAAAAACACCCTGGGTCTGGAAATACTCGGCGCCGGCGGCAACCTTGCGCTCCATCTTAACCAGCTGAGCATCCACAGAATCGCTGCAGGGGGATACAACAGCGCCCTTGGCAAAGGAAGGATAGGGGGCTTCCAGTTCGTTGCCGCCTAAATCCATGCCCTTTTCCAACAGGGAGGCGGTGTGCAGGAGAGAAACGGAATCCAGGTCAAAAACGGGCTTGGACTGGGGATGGTCACCCAGCTTGGTGTGGTCGCCGGTGAGGCAGAGAATGTTATCAATGCCCAGCATGGCGGCGCTCAGCAGGTCGGATTCCAGTGCCATGCGGTTACGGTCACGGCAGGTCATCTGGAAGATGGTATTGAATCCGGCATCCTTCAGAACCTTGCAGGTAGCCAGGGAGCCGGCACGCATGTTGGAGGACTGATTATCGGTGACGTTGATGGCGTGAATACCGGTGAGATACTCCTTTGCCTCAGCTACTAAAGGGTCAAGGTTATAGCCCTTGGGAGGAGCTACTTCAGCGGTAACAACAAATTCACCTTTGGCGAATAATTCAGTAACTTTCATTCTATATCGCTCCTATCAAAGTTTAATTATCGGTTTCTTTGCACTCTTTGGTGGCATCGTCCGTGGTCCAGTTATGCAGCTGAGTAGGGCAACGCATCAAATCCAGACGGCCCAGCTTTTCCAGCTTGCGATAAATCCGTTCCCAGCCGCATTCCATGCCGGGATCAACCTCGCATTTGCCGCATTTGGTGCCGCCGCAGGGGCCATTGACCAAACTCTTGGAGCAGGCAGTGATGGGGCAGATGCCGCCGGTTAGGTTCAGAAAACACTCGCCGCATTGACCGCAGTCATACTCCAGCGGGGTAACCCCCTGAAAGCCGGGCAGCTCTATGGTGTCACAGGCAGCGATTACGCGCTTGTCCTCCAGCAGGTCGGCTACCGTTTGAACACCAACGCCGCAGGACAGGACCAGCACGGTGTCGGCCTCAGCAATCTCATTCATGCGGCTGCGCAGGCGTACCTGCAGATTATCGGGATTGCAGATGTAATCGGTGGTGAGAGCGCCGGTCACACGGCCGGCCTCTGTCAGCTCCTTCTGCAGCTCCTTGGCTTCCTCTTCCGGAAAACGGACTTCCTTACAGCCGTGGCAGTTCAGGATGAATACTTTTCCGTCAAGAACAGACAGAATGTCTTCCTTAGACTTCAGGTTTGTCATTAACATATCACTTATTCATCTCCATTACAGCTTTTTTACCGGCCCTGATTTTGGTAACCAGAGGAATCTTGGAAGAGCAGATGTATTCGCAGCTACGGCATTCAAAGCAGTCGCGGATGTTCAGCTCCAGCAGCTTCTGAGCGTCGCCGGCATCAGAGAATTTGGCAAAGTTCATGGGGGACAGCTCCATGGGGCAGACATCCACGCAGCGGCCGCACTTAATGCAGGGCTGCTCGGCGCTGTGGTCGGTGGCAATGGCAATGATGCCGTTGGAACCCTTGATAACGGGAACCTCAGTGTCGGTAAGCAGGGCACCCATCATGGGACCGCCCATTTTCAGTGTAACATCTTCGCCGGTGGTGCCGCCGCAATAATCAATCAAATCCTGTACGTTGGTACCAATTTTAACGATATAGTTGGAAGGACGCTGCATTCTTTCACCGGTGACAGAAACCACGCGCTCCACAAGG
>JAKSQI010000167.1 GCA_024404215.1 Oscillospiraceae bacterium | reverse complement strand
GGACGGCTGGTTTGATGCCGGCTCCACCCATATTTCTTCTATGGAGCGTAACGCCCCCGGTTGCTGGCCGGCTGACCTCTATTTGGAAGGCGGCGACCAGTACCGTGGCTGGTTCCAGTCCAGTCTGCTCACCGGCGTAGCCGTTAAGGGCTCCGCCCCCTACCGTGCTGTTCTGACCCACGGCTGGACCGTTGACGGTGAAGGCCGCGCCATGCACAAATCTCTGGGCAACAGTGTTTCCCCTGACGAACTGATTCCTAAGTATGGTGCCGATCTGCTTCGTCTCTGGGCCGGTTCTGCTGACTATCATTTGGACATGCGCTGCTCCGATGCCATCTTCAAGCAGCTGTCCGATAAGTACCTGAAAATCCGTAACACCGCCCGCTACATTCTGGGCAATCTGGATGGCTTTGACCCCAACCATGCCGTAGCCTTTGCGGACATGGAACCTCTGGACAAGTGGGCTTTGGTTCAGCTCAACACTCTGACGGAAAAGTGCCTGAACGCATATGACAAGTATGAGTTTTTCGCCGCTACCTATGCCATTCACAATTTCTGTGTTGTGGAAATGTCCAACCTCTATCTGGATATCATTAAGGACCGCCTCTACTGCGAGAAGGCTGATAGCTTGAAGCGTCGCAGCGGTCAGACTGCCATCTATCACATTCTGGATACTTTGGTTCGTCTGCTGGCCCCTGTTCTGGCCTTCACCTCCAATGAAATTTGGCTGGAAATGCCCCACACGGAAAACGACAATCCCAAGCATATCATGCTCAACGACATGCGTCGTCCCAATCCCGAATGGGTGCTGGACGAAGCCGATGCTGCTTTATTTGATAAGATTTTCCGCCTGCGTGCCGATGTGAACAAGGCTTTGGAGCCCGCCCGCAGCGAGAAGATTATCGGTAAGCCCCTGGATGCCGAGGTTACTGTTTATGCCGATGAAAAGGCCTTTGCCGAGCTTTCCGCCATTCCGTCCGAAAAGCTGGCTGAAGCCTGCATCGTTTCCAAGGTAACGATTCTGTCCGACGCCGGTCAGGGCTATGCCGGCCAGGAGTATCCCGGCATTACCGTTGCAGTTGCCCCCAGCACAGCCCCCAAATGTATCCGCTGCTGGACCCACAATGACCATATTGGAGAAAGCACAGAGCATCTGGAGCTTTGCCCCCGCTGCGTTGCTGCCGTTTCTGACTGAGGGAGGTCCTTCCTGTGGTATACTTTATCCTTGCCTTTTTGATTGTTCTGGCTGATCAGGCAGTTAAGTATCTGGTCACCCTTTCCTATGGAGCCGGAGGCCAGTGGGACATTCTGCCCGGCATTCTTTCCATCACCTTCCACAAGAATACCGGCGGAGCCTTTTCCATGCTGAACCAGTACACCATGGTTCTGGCCATTGCCTCTGCCGTCGTATGCGTCATTATTATCATTCTTTTGATTGCCTGCAAATGGTCCGGCTTTGGCAAGCTGTCCCTGGCCTTCATTCTGGGAGGTGCTATCGGCAACCTGATTGACCGCTTCTTCATGGGCTATGTGGTGGATATGTTTTATCCCCGATTTATCAATTTTGCCATCTTCAACGTTGCCGATATCTTCATCACCATTGGGGCCCTTTTACTCATTCTTTTCATCCTTTTTGGCAAAAAGAATGTCACCCCCATGACTGCCGCCGAGAAAAAACAGCAGCGCATGGCCAGTAAATACGGCCCGGATGTAGATGAGAGTACCATTGTCATTCCTGCCGACCAGATTCGTGCTGCTGAAGAGGCCCTCCGTGCCGATCCGGCCGATGAGATTGAAACCGATGGCGATGACATCACCATGGTCTACAAGACCCCGGTTCTAAACGATTCCTTCACCGTTCCCGACAAACAGGAATCCGGCGAAATCACGCTGGAGGATATCATGAAAGAATATGGACACGACTATTGAGTTTACCGTCCGGGAGGGCGGAGCTCGGTTAGATGTTGTCCTTGGGCAGCAGCTGCCGGAGCTTTCCCGCAGCGCCGCCCAAAAGCTGATGGATAACGGCCTTGTCACCTGTGGTGGCAAGGCCGTTAAGAAAAATTACAAGGTCTCCCCCGGGGACTGCATTGTCGTAATCCTGCCGGAGCCGGAGCCCGCCGAGATTTTGCCGGAGAACATTCCTCTGGACATTCTCTATGAGGATAACGACATCGTCGTTATCAACAAGCCCAGAGGAATGGTTGTGCACCCGGCGCCCGGTCACACCTCCGGAACCTTGGTCAATGCCCTGCTCTATCATTGCGGCAGCAGCCTGTCCGGCATTGGCGGCGTGATTCGTCCCGGCATTGTCCACCGTATTGATATGGACACCTCCGGTCTTCTTGTTGTGGCAAAAAACGATGCCGCCCATGCGTTTTTATCCGCCCAGCTGTCCGACCACAGTCTCTACCGCCTGTATGAGGCCGTGGTTTATGGCCGTGTGAAACAGGATGAGGGACTGGTAGATGCACCTATCGGCCGCCATCCGGCGGACCGGAAACGCATGGCTGTTACCGATAAGGGCAGCCGTTCTGCCATCACCCACTACCGGGTTTTGGTTCGCTACCGTGGCTACACCCACATTGAATGTCGTCTGGAAACCGGACGAACCCACCAAATTCGGGTTCATATGGATTATATTGGCCACCCCTTAGTCGGCGACATGCTTTATGGACGCAAACGCCCGGAAAAGGGTCTTACCGGTCAGTGCCTGCATGCCCGTCAGCTGCGGTTGATTCATCCCTCCACCAAAGAGGAAATGACCTTTACCGCCCCCCTGCCGAACTATTTTACCCAGCTTCTTTCACACCTCGGCGAGCCTGAGGCCTGACTCTCCCTTGTTCGCTTTCGCCTTTAACGAAATTCCGGAAAAGATAAATCCGCCGTTCCCCTGTGGGGAACGGCGGATTCAGACTGTCAAAGAACCCGTGTTTTGGCTAAGCCAAAGCACGGGTTGAATTCAT
>JAKSQI010000166.1 GCA_024404215.1 Oscillospiraceae bacterium | reverse complement strand
GACGCATGAAAGTCTGTCTGCCCATAGAGTACAGCGCGGCTCCTTCTTCATACCGGACGAATTTTTTCTTTCCACTTCCTACCAGCTTGTCTATTGTGTCAAAATCCAGTTTCCTTTTTGTGCGTGCCATAATTCAAACGTAAACGGTAAACCACAGGTACGGTAACAAAAAAGCCGTCGGAGAACCGACGGCAGAGGTATTATTGGGAACAAATTATTTGCTGCATATGTCGCGAACGGCCGGTGACCAAGGAAGCAGCTCATCGATGAACCTAAGCTTGGTGTCATCCATGTGCTTTGGAATCTCCTCAAGCAATAACTTGAAATATTTGTAGACATTAAGGCTGTTTGCCTTAGCGGTCTGCACGATGCTGTACATAACAGCACTGGCGTCAGCACCAGAGGGAGTGTCAATCAGCTTCCAGGTCTTACGAAAGACAGTGAATGGACGAATAGCTCGCTCTGTCGCAGAGTTGTCTATGGGAATTTCACCATCCTCCAGGAACATCCGTAGATGTTTTTCATTGTTAATGCAGTAACTGAAGCCTGCCCAAGTCTTATCCTGTTTACCGGTATCGCACTGATGCTCTTTTGCCCATGCAAAGAACGCATCAACCCTACGTTTAACCGTGGTCTGACGCCGTTTTTTCCTTTCATCCGGTGAAAGCTTCTTAAATTTTTCATCGGCATTGTAGATTGCCGCTATTTTTTCCAGTGCTCTGTACGCAAGGGTGTCCTGAACACCGGGGGTTGTCTTGCCATAGGCCTTGACGGCGTCTGAAAACCTGCGTCTGGCGTGAGCCCAGCAACAGCATACACTTATGTTTTCGTTATTTCTGTCTATGCTGCGGTAACCGCCATATGCGTCACATTCAAGGTAACCTTTGAAGCTGCCTAAGAATTTTATGGCATTTGCAGCAGCTCTGCCGGATTCGTAGTCGTAGAGTATGATGGGTTTCTCCGTGTTATACTCTCCTGTCCTGTAAACCCACATTTCTGATTTACTGCCCGCAGATTTTCCATCCTTGCTCACATAGCATGGAGTTTCATCCGCTTGGATCACATGCTCCTGCTGAAGCAGTTCCTGCAGCCGATCATACAGCAGGACAAGGTATCTCTCACTACAGCGTATAACCCAGTTTGCCATATCTTGTCTTGAAACAGGTGCTCCGTTAGCTGCCATTTCCTTTTCGATTCGGTAAAGAGGCATAGCGTTAGAATATTTCCCGTTGAGAATGGCTGCCACTACGGATGCGGATGCGATACTGTTATTAAGAAGCTCTGCAGGATGTTTTGCTTTCATAATCTTGTCTTTGTTCTTGCCTGCATATACAGCTATATGGTGTTCTGCTACCCAGTACTTTGCCGGCTCGACTTCCATCTTGGAATAAACCTGATCCGGCAGTCGTCTCCATCCATTTTCTCCAAATGCCGCAATTAGTTCTTCCACCGACAGTTCGTGCATGATTTCAACCTTTGTTAATGCACTCAGATCAGTTCCGCGTTTTCCCTGCGCTTTTTTTCTAGTGTATGTTATTTCTTCTGTTTCCGGTTCAATGGCAGGCTCTTCGTCTGCATATTCCGTTCCGTCTGCAACTGCTTCTATTTCGTTGAAGATACTGATCTGATCCGGATTAATGGCAGAAAGCTTCTCTGTTTTGCAACCAAACGAATTTACATTCATTACAGCAATACGTTCTTCCAAAATGGAAACGCTGTCCTGCAAACGCATGAGCATGTTTACCAATTCAGCTTTTGTTAAACTATTCAGTTGTTCTTCAGAAAGTTTTGTCATGGTCGCGTTTTCCTTCGTTTTCTCAAGATTATTATACCTCTTCCACTGTCATCTTTTCAATTTTCATAATTATCCCGTTTCGGCATATTGACTGCAGTTCTCAAGAATCTCCAAGGCCCTGGAACGTAACAACAAAAGCAGACCCTTCCTCAGAAGAATCTGCTTTAAAAGTGCTTATTTCGCCGCCATACTTGCTCTACCAAGATAATTTACAGGCTGTTTTCTGTCTGCTGCAGTTCTACCATTTCACTTGAAAAAATTCTACTTGTTGCACAATTAATATATGCTTTTCGGCATCATTTCCTTTATTGTGCTCTCTATAGTAAAGCCCTGCATCAGTCGGTCAAACTGTTCCTGCGTCAGATTCTGTACTTCAGCCGGAGTACGTGGCCAATGGTACCTACCGTCTTCTACTCGCTTGTAACAAAGAACGAATCCATCTCCCTCCCACACCAACGCCTTAATTTTGCTGCTGTCTCTTCCGCAGAAAAGAAACAAGACGTTCTTCTGGTATGGGTTGAGTTTAAGGTCATGCCCTATGATCATCTTCAGCCCGTCTATTGACTTTCGCATATCTGTGTATCCGGGGGCTATATATATTTTCTCGTAGCCTCTTGCATCATAAAGCATTGTGAATCATCCTACCCATACTTTCCATGAATTCAGCCGGTGCGTTTGCACTCAGTTCTATTGTGATACTGCCGAGACGTATGATTGCTGCCGGTGACATTGCCTGGGGAGTTGATGCCTGGGCAAGTGGCACTTCAACAAGGCTAACTCTTTTTGTGGTTGCGGCCTCCGGTACCAGTCCGTTTTGCTCGGCATAATACCTCTGAACTTTTCGCTGCCAGTAGTAAAAAGCATCCTTACTGATTCCATTTTCCCTTAACCACTGCATCCTTGGGATTCCGCTATTATTGGCGGCCTTGATCAGTTCACACCATTGCTTTATCCTTATTTCCTGCACATATTGTTCCAACCGACAATACCTCCTGTGTTCTTGTGTAATTACTCGGATTTTTCGTCCCGATTTTTCACTCTACAGAAGGTATTATCTCATGGTTATTATTCTAGCGGTAGGGTACCGCCTATTTACCGTTTACGATTTACACGGATACACGGCAAAAATGAAGTTGATGCGAAAAAAACCGTGTTTTTCTTTGCCGGGGAAGTTGCCGCATAGTGA
>JAKSQI010000165.1 GCA_024404215.1 Oscillospiraceae bacterium | reverse complement strand
GGGAGAAGCCGGCCCTCGAATGAAATTCCCTGCCGATGAGGCTATTCTCTACTACACCGAAGGCGATACTGTTTCTGTGGGTGGTCTTACCTTTACCGTTATGGAAACCCCCGGTCATTCCTCCGGTTCCGTGTGTCTGATATGTGAAGACGCAATCTTCTCAGGCGATACCCTGTTCCGTGACAGCTGCGGCCGTACTGACTTTGAAGACGGCGATATGGAAGCCATGCTTCGCAGTCTGCTCCGGTTGGAGGCCATGGAGGGTAATTATGAAGTCTACCCCGGCCACATGGATGCTACTACGCTGGACCGGGAACGCGCCTTCAACTATTACATTACCTACGCTAAGAACAACCGATGAAACTCAAACTGATTGGCCACGATTATAAATATGCCGCCGAGCAGATTCTGCTGATGATGTTTCCAGCGGAGCGCCCTGAATACGCCGAGCCTGAGCCCGGCGTACTTTCTGCCGTGGTAGCTCTGCACCGGGGCAAAAGCTATGCCACGGCTACCGTACTTCTTCAGGATGAAGAGGGAAAGCAGGCAAGGGGCATGGCTCGTGTGCGGGAAGACCGCCTCACAGACAAGCTGGTCAAGGACCGCCTGCTGCAAAAGCTGATTCGTCTCAGCTTCTATCGAGCCGCTGTCACTTTGACCGAAAAGCAGCCGGTTTGGGGAGCTCTGACCGGAATTCGCCCGGGTAAGCTGGTTACCAATATGCTGGAAGAGGGCAAAAGCCCCCGTCAGGCTCGCGCCATGATGATTCGGGAACAGTATGTCTCTCCGGAGCGTGCTGACCTCTGCTTAGACACGGCTCAGGCAGGTTTGGCTGTCAGTCGTGCTTTGGAAGCCCGGGACATATGCCTTTATGTTGGGATTCCCTTCTGCCCCACCCGTTGCGCCTACTGCAGCTTTGTCAGCAACAGTGTAGAGAAATCCATGAAGCTGGTGTCCCCCTTCCTTGAGGTTCTGCTGGAGGAAATCAACCACGATGCGGAGCTGGTCAAGGAACTGGGTTTGCGTATTGTCAGCGTTTATTTTGGCGGCGGTACCCCCACTACCCTTTCAGCCCCTCAGCTGGACCGTCTGCTGGGGCATTTAGCCGCCCGCTTTGACCTGTCTGCTGTCCGGGAGTATACCGTTGAGGCCGGACGGCCGGACACCATCACACCGGAGAAGCTGGCTGTTCTCCGCAGCCATGGCGTTACACGTATCAGCGTTAATCCCCAAACCATGCAGGACTCCGTTCTTGAGGTCATCGGCCGCAGACACAGTTCTCAGGATATTGTTGATGCCATTCACATGGCCCGAGACGCCCGTATTCCGGCGGTGAACATGGATTTGATTGCCGGCCTGCCTTCGGACAGCCCCCAGGGCTTCCGGGCCAGTCTGGACCGAACCATTTCCTTTGCACCGGAAAACATCACCGTTCATACCCTGTCTCTGAAAAAAGGAACCCGCATCACACTGGAGGGTACCCCCATTCCCGATGAGGACGCCGTAGGTGAGATGCTGGATTATGCGGCTGCCTCTCTCCGGGCGGCCGGTTACAGGCCATACTATCTCTATCGCCAGAAATTCATGTCCGGGGGCTTTGAGAATGTTGGCTGGTGCCGGGAAGGCTTTGAAAGTCTCTACAACATTGCCATCATGGAAGAGCTTTGCTCCATTCTAAGCCTTGGTGGCGGTGGCTCCACGAAGCTGGTTGATCCGGCAAGCGGCCGCATTGAGCGAATCTTTAATCCTAAGTATCCCCAAGAATATATAACTGGCTTTGAAAAGATCAAAGAAAAAAAGTCTTACATTCGTGTATTCTACGGAAAGTAAAAGCATTTTGTAAAGAAACTGTGACAAGGTATTCCCCGCCCACGGCTTGTGCTATAGTAAGGCTGAAAACTACGAGAAGGAGGGCTGCTTATGATTCGCCGTTGGCTTCAGCGGGTCATGATAGGCCGTTACGGCCCGGACCAGCTTAATTTTGCCATACTGATTGTGGCCATACTTCTGTCTTTGACTGCCTCACTGACAAGACTGGGGCTTCTTTCTCTGCTCAGTTATGTTCTCCTGTTTGTCTGCTTCTTCCGCATGCTGTCTCGCAAACTGGCTGCCCGGCGCAGGGAAAACGACCGCTTTCTCCGCTATTGGTGGCCCATCCGTACAAAGCTGACTAACAAGGCCCGTCAACTGAAGGACAGCCGTCAATACAAGTATTTCAAATGCCCCGGTTGTCATTGCACTCTGCGGGTTCCCCGGAAAAAGGGTACCATACAGATTACCTGCCGCAAATGCGGTGAGCGTTTTATCAAAAAAACCTAACGCAGGCCCGGCTTGATGCCGGGCTTGATTTTTAGTGGATTTTGAAAATAAAGCTTGCAAGTCACGCGAAGCTGTGCTATAATTCAAAAGCTGTGAAGTACAGAATGGATATGGGCCTTTAGCTCAGTTGGTTAGAGCTCCCGGCTCATAACCGGATGGTCCCGGGTTCGAGTCCCTGAAGGCCCACCATATAGGGGTTTAGCTCAGCTGGTAGAGCAGCGGTCTCCAAAACCGCGTGCCGTGAGTTCGAATCTTACAACCCCTGCCAAAACCTTGAAACCTCAATGGTTTCAAGGTTTTTTCTTACCTGCGCTAACCCACCCCCAACAAAAAAAGAGGTGCACTCATGGGAAAGAATAAAAAAAATCAAGCCCCCGGCGTGAGAAAGAACGAAATCAAGCTGAAGCCAGCCGGTTTGCTGGACGGTGCCGCTTTTGCCGAAAAGACATATCAGGAGCTGCTTCCTTCCGCTGCAAAATTTGGTTATCGCGCAAATCCTGTTTCATCAACTACGGAACTCTTCCTGTTTGGACAGAAGTATGTTAACTTCTTCTGCAGCAACATGGATTTTCAGGAGCAGTTTAACGGCGATGCTGCGGCCTACTATCTGAATCTGCTCTGCTTTATGATTGAGGGCGGCGTTATCTACGCCTATGAATACGCCAACACTCCGGAAAAGCTTCTCAGCAATGACTACTACATGAACCTTTATGAAAAGGGCGTTCGCGAGTCCTTCCGCCCGCTGCTTGGCAGCGTATTCGGCAGCGAAGAATCCAAATGGGACGCCATGGAAGAGGATGCCTTCCGC